>CAZHGG010000010.1:0-7292 GCA_964531755.1 uncultured Polyangiaceae bacterium | reverse complement strand
GCGCCCGAGTCGCCGCCCCACAGATCGGTGCGGCCGATGCTGCGCTTGAACAAGGTGTCGCCCGTGAAGAGCACGCGCTCGGCGCCGTGCGTGAGGACGAAGCACACGCTCCCCGGCGTGTGCCCCGGGGTGTGCAGCACGCCGAGCTCGCACGCGCCCGAGGTGACGGTGCCGCCGTCGACGAGGGTGCCCTCCATGTGCGTGCTCTCGGGCAGGGCGATGCCGAGCATCGCGGCCTGCACCGGCAGCATGTCGTAGAGCGGGCGGTCCTGCTCGTGGATGAGCGCGGGCGCCTCGTAGGCGCGCACGAGCCCGGGCGTGGCCCCCACGTGATCGATGTGCGTGTGGGTGTGCACGATCGCGGTGGGCACGACGCCGAGCGCGTCGAGGCGCGCGCGGATCTTGGGCAGCTCCCCGCCGGGGTCGACCACGATGGCCGTTTTCTTCTGGAGATCTGCGATGATAGAGCAGTTGCAGCCCAGCGGCGCGACCGCGAAGTACTCGACGTGCAGGGTCATGCCGCACGCTCTAGCACTCCCGGAGCGCGGCGCGCGCGCCCGCGGCCTACGGCTCCCCGCGTCGGCCTCCTCGCGCGCGACCCGAGGCCCTCCGCGAGCGAAGCGTTGCCACGGGGGCCGCCGCTTGCTGTCATGGCGCCATGCCGACGTCCGAGAGCGAGCTCGTCTCGCCGCGCGCGCTGGTCTCGGGCGGGCGCGCCGCGAGGCCCACGCTCGCCGGCCCCTTCGACGTGAAGGAGCGCGAGGTGGCGCCGCTCTCCGAGTCGACGGTGCGCGTCGCCCGCGCGGTGGCCGAGGCGATGTTCGCCAGCGAGGAGGGCCCGCCGCCCGCCGACCGGCTCGACTGGGTCACGACCGAGCTCCGCGGGTTCCTCGGGCACTCGCCCGACGCCTCGCGGGTGTTCCGGCTCTGCCTCTTCCTCGTGACCGCCCTCGGCCCGCTGCTCTCGCTCCGGATCGGCTTCGCGTCGCGCCCGCTCGAGGAGCGCACGCGCCTGCTCGAGCGGGTCGAGAAGAGCCCGCTGTCGACCGCGCTGCTCGGCCTAAAAGCTGTACTCTGCATGCTCTATTTCGAGCACCCCGACGCGGCGCGCGACATAGGCGCGCCGGTGGGCGAAGAGGGCTGCAAGGTGCAGGCGTGACGCCCGTCGTCAGCGGCCGCGCGCACCCCCGCGGCACACCGCTCGTGCTCGACGCCGACGTCGTGGTGGTGGGCTCCGGCGCCTCGGGCGCGGTGGTGGCGTGCGAGCTGGCGGAGGCCGGGCACCGCGTGGTGGTGCTCGAGGAGGGCCCGTTCGTGCCGGGGCTCGACCACGGCGCGATGCGCGTGAGCGAGTCGCTCCGCCACGTGTGGCGCGGCGCGGGCCTCACGGTGGCGTACGGCCTCGGCGACACGCCGCACATCAACATGACCATGGGGCGCGTGGTGGGCGGCTCGTCGGTCATCACTGGCGGCGTGTGCTTCCGCGTGCCGGGCGCCGTGCTCGACGTGTGGCAGAAGCAGCGCGGCCTCACCGAGCTCTCCGAGCGCACGCTCGAGGCCTGCTACGCGTCGGTCGAGCGCGCGGTGCACGTGGAGACCGTCCCGGAGCACATGCGCTCGCGGTCGACGCAGCTCTTCGCCGAGGGCGCCGCCCGCCGCGGCCTCGAGATCAAGCCCATCCGGCGCAACACCGAGGGCTGCAACGGCTGCGGCCGCTGCAACTTCGGCTGCCCGCACGTCGCCAAGCTGAGTGTAGACCTCACGTATCTGCCGCGCGCGGCGGCGAAGGGCGCGCGCATCTACGCCGACTGCCTGGCCGACCAGGTGCTCATGAAGGGCGAGCGCGCGGTGGGCGTGACGGGGCACCTCTTGAACGGCAAGGGCGGCGGGCCGGGCGACGCCTTCGTGGTCCACGCGCCGCTGGTCGTGCTGGCGGCGGGCGCCGCGTTCACGCCGCTGCTCCTGCGTCGCTCGGGCGTCACCGGGGTGTCGGGCCAGGTGGGCAAGAACGTCACGGTGCACCCGGGCTTCCGCATGATCGCGCGCTTCGACGAAGAGGTGAAGGGCTGGGCGGGCTCGATGCAGGCGGCCTACTCCGACGCGCTCGAGCACGACCGCATCACGCTCGTGGGGCTCTTCATCCCGCCGGCGATCATGGCGGCCACCATGCCGGGCGTGGGCCCGTCGCTGCTGCGCCGCGCGGGCCAGGTGAAGCACCTCGCGGTGTTCGGCGGCATCATCCACGACGAGGGCGGCGGGCGCGTGTGGCCCGGCCTCGGCCGCGAGCCCATCGTCACGTACCGCATGGCCCGCGAGGACCGCGCGCTCATCCCGCGGGTCATCCGCGAGATGGGCGAGGTCTTCTTCGCGGCGGGCGCCCGCGAGGTGTTCGCGCCCGTGCTCGGCGCGCCCGGGATGAGCGCCGACGCCTTCCGCGCCTTCCCGTTCGAGCGCGTGCACTCCCGCGACATCGAGTGCTCGTCGCAGCACCCGCTCGGGAGCTGCCGCATGGGCAAGACCCGCGAGCACTCGGTGGTCGACCCCTACGGCCAGGTGTGGGACACCCGCGGCCTCTACGTGGCCGACGGCAGCATCGTCCCCACGAGCCTCGGCGTGAACCCGCAGCTCGCCATCATGACCCTGGCCACGCGGGTGGCGTGGAACCTGCGAGACCGGGTGTTGGGCAGCTAACGTTTGGCGCGTTGCCCTCCCCTTCGATGCGGTAGGTTGTAAGAGAACACGCGCACCCACTCCAGCGAATGTTCCCCGCAACCCGCTCCCAAGCCATGGCGCTGCTCGGCAGAGTTGGCGCGCCACCGCGCCTGATCCGGCACGCCGAGCTCGTGGGCGAGGCCGCAGACGCGCTCATCGGCGGTCTCCGCCCGCTCGAGCTCGGCATTCACTCCGACCTCATCCGAGTCGGGGCCGCGCTGCACGACGTCGGCAAGACGCTCCACCCTGACGAGCTCGAGCGGCCCGGCTCGGCGCACGAGCCGGCTGGCGAGCGACTGCTCCTCTCCGCAGGAGCGACGCCAGAGGTGGCGCGGATCTGCCGAACGCACGCCCAGTGGCGTGGCCCCGGAGTCTCGATCGAGGAGCTCTTCGTCGCCCTCTCCGACAAGCTCTGGAAGGGCGCCCGCGTGACCGAGCTCGAGGACCTGGTGGTCGATCGCGTCGCCGGCGACCTTCGCCGCGACCGCTGGGAGGTGTTCTTGCTCCTCGATCCGCTGTTCGAGGAGGTGGCCGCCGGCGCCGACGACAGGCTTGGCCGAAGCGCTGTTGTGTGAATGCGAGCAGCCACGACGCGACCCGCCGTGGTCGCCGACCTCAGACGGCGCGCGCGATGCCTTCAGCGCGTTCGCAGATCCCCGCAAGAATGCGCCGGTCTCGAAGGTCGACAGAATCAAGCCTTCCCTTCCGGCCCGGCCGCGGTACGTGCACGCCATGACCTTCGCTTCGCTCGGGCTGTCCGAGCCGCTGCTCCGCGCCGTCGCCGACCTCGGCTACGAGGCCCCGACCCCCGTGCAGGCCGCCGCCATCCCGGCGATCGTGAGCGGTCGGGACGTGTGGGCTTCGGCGAGGACGGGCTCGGGGAAGACGGCCGCGTTCGCCTTGCCGATCTTGGAGCGGTTCCTCGCGAGCCCGCGCGCGCGGACCGGTACGCGCGACGTCCGCGCGCTCGTCCTCGTGCCCACACGAGAGCTCGCCGCCCAGATCGCCGCGGCGCTGGCGGAGCTGTCGAGGCACCTCGCCCCGCGCCCGAAGGTGTGCGTCGTGGTGGGTGGGGTCTCGATCGAGCCGCAGCGCATGGCGTTCCGCGGCGGCGCCGACGTCGTCGTCGCGACCCCCGGCCGGCTCCTCGACCTCGTGGAGCAGAACGCCGTGCGGCTCGACGGGGTGAAGCTGCTCGTGCTCGACGAGGCCGATCGTCTGCTGTCGCTCGGGTTCGCCGACGAGCTAAGCCGCGTGCTCGTCCTCCTTGGAGCGCGGCAGAGCCTGCTCTTTTCGGCCACGTTCCCGCCCGCGGTGCGCGCGCTGGCCGAGCGCTCGCTCGTCGATCCCGTCCGCGTCGACGTCGAGGCGGGAGCCCCGCTGGGCGACGCGCAGGCGCTCATCGTCCAGCGCGCCATCGCCGTCGACGTCGGGAAGCGGACGCTGCTCTTGCGCCACCTCCTCGAGACCCACGGGTGGTCCCACGTCTTGGTGTTCGTGGCGAGTCGGCACGGCGCCGAGCACGTGGCGAACAAGCTCGGTCGGGCCCGCATCGCGGCCGCGCCGCTCCACGGCGAGCTCTCCCAAGGCGCTCGCACGCAGGCCCTCGCGGACTTCAAAGACAAGCGCGTGCAGGTGCTCGTGGCCACGGATCTCGCGGCGCGCGGGCTCGACGTCGCCTCCCTGCCGGCGGTCGTGAGCTACGACCTCCCGCGCTCGGCCGTCGACTACCAACATCGCATCGGCCGCACCGGCCGCGCAGGCGAGGCTGGAGTGGCCATCTCCTTCGTGACGGCCGACTCCAAGGCCCACTTCCGGCTCATCGAGAAGCGGCACCACCTCCGCCTCGAGCGCGAGGTGCTCGCCGGGTTCGAGCCCACCGACGTGGCCACTCCCACGCTCGATCCGCACGGGGGCGTGAAGGGCAGGCGCAAGAGCAAGAAGGACAAGCTCCGCGAGGCCGCCGCGCGCGCAAAGGGTAACACGGGGTAGCGTGAGGGCCCTTCCCCCGCCGGGCCGGTGAATACCCACGAGGAGACCCTCCCCACGAGAGGGTCACCCCTCGAAGACCTCGTCCCGCTCGTTCGTGGGCGCGCGATGCATTCTTCCGTAGGTCTCGGCGAAGCAAGCGACGATTTGCGCAAAGGGCAGATCGGCATAGGTCCCGCGCTCACGGACGTAGTCCATGTGCCTCTGGCCGTCGGCGGAGAACGCCTGGAGCATGGCGTCGGTCTCGCCGTCGAAGTCGAGCACGGGGACCCGGAAGCGCTCGCACAAGTCGGCGTTGAACGCGGGGGTGGCCTTCACGATGCGCCCGCCCAGGAAGAGCTCGACGTAGCCGTGATAGACGAAGAGATCCGTGCCGAGCACTTGGATGAGCTTCGCGCTGGCGAGGTGGTTGCGCACGTCGGCGAAGCCGAGCCGCGCGGGGATCCCCACGGCGCGCGCCGACGCGCAGAGGAGGACCGCCTTCGGGACGCACCACGCGCGCTCGCGCGCGAGCAGGGTGCTCGCCTTTTGCTCGTTCGGATCGGGGCTGAACGAATAGGGATCGTACCGGAGCCGCTCGCGGACCGCGCGGAACAGGGCGCGCGCGCGCTCGGCGTCGGTGGTGGCGCCGGCGCACGTCGCCCGCGCGAAGGCCACCACGTCGGGGTGGTCGGAGTCGACGAACACGCCGGGAGAGAGCCACGCGGGGTCTTGGGTCGGGGCGAGGCTCATCTTGGGGAAGCTTAGCAGCCTGTTGATAAACGGACCGAGCCCGCGCGTCGTCCGCGCGGCATCGGGCAAGGCGCGATCCGAGGAGCCGGCGGAGCCTACTTTTGTAGGTGAGCAGGCACCGGAGGATCGCAACGAAGCCCGTGCCGATGCGGCGGCGCGAGGGCGACGGGAGTTTGTCGACGGGCTGCTCTAGCACTCGGAGGCGATTCGAGGCTGCCCTACTGGCAGGTACTCTCGCGCATGATTCCGGAGCACTTCTCGCCAAAGTCGTTGTAGACGAGCTGATATCCCTTGCCGAACCAGCGGTAGCTCGTGCCGCCGCCGAAGTTCGGCGCGCTCGTGGGGTGGCTGCCGAACGTCGCGCGAAGGCGCTCAATCAGGCGCACGCACGGCTCGCCTTTCGCATCGAAGCCGACGGTCACGAGCTTGTCGTCTTTCTTCGCGAAGGCATAGGTAAGCGAAGTGAGCTCCACCCCGTCGTACGCGGCCTTCGCGGCGTCGTAGTACTCTTCTTTGGGTGGCTCCGGGCGATCCAGCGGCGCCCCGGTGGGAGCCTTCTTCAACCCGACGAACGTCTGACGTCGCGCCCCGAGGGTGGCGCCCCCGAATCGGGCGGGGGCGCTGGACTTCGGCCAATAGCAGCCGCTGGGGTCAAAGAGCTTCTTCTTCCCCGTGAAGACGAGACATTTGCCGAAGAGCCGCTCGGTGTGCAGAGCGAGCTCGGCTCCCGCCCATGCGAGCGAGCCGCCCGCTTGCCGGGGTCCGATCTTCGCGGCGAGGAGGTCGAAGAGCTTCGTACAGGACGCCTCTTCCATGCTCCAGATCACGCCTGCGAGCTCGTCGCCTACGATGCGGTAGGTGGTATCGATGGGCATCACGCCGAGCGCGGGCTGGGGTGTGGGCAGAGTCCGGAGCTCGGCCGAGAGGACGTGGGGCGGCGGAAGGTCCTTGATCGCCGCCGAAGGCGCTCCGATCGGGCTCTCGGCGAGCGCACGGAGCACGGCGTCGATGTCCGCGGGGCTGCTCCCCACAGCTTGCGCGACAGCCGGAGTCGGGACGCTCTTGCTTGGCTCGGCGGGCCGCGGGGGCGAGCCGCACGCGGCGTTGAGGACGACTGCACCAAACGCCGCGAAGGTGATGCGGAGGATGCGCATGGCAGTCAGGCTACCGCCACCTACCAGCAGGGACAATCGTCAGCCCGCGGCCCCTGGCAGCCCCGAGCCTGCGTCCACCGAACGCGAAGACTCGACGGCGACGGCGTCGGTTCGTCGAGACGCGCGTCGAAGGAAGGGACGAGCTCCGCGAGCCCCCGCGCGAAGCGCGAACCACGCCACTCTACGCGCCGCGATCCCGCGTACACTCGTCGAGGCTCCCGATGTCCCCCTCCACCGCACCCTTCGCCGTCGGCGACCTCGTCTCCGACAGGTACCGCATCGAGGCGCTCCTCGGCGAGGGGGCGATGGGCGCGGTGTACCGGGTCGAGCACGTGCACATGCGCAAGCGCTACGCGCTCAAGGTGCTGCTGCCCGACGCGAGCGCGAGCGAGGAGATCCGCGCGCGCTTCGAGCGGGAGGCGCTGGCGGCCGCGCACATCGACCACCCGAACGTCGCGGCGGCCACCGACTTCGGCCGCACCGAGCGCGGCGACTTCTTCCTCGTGCTCGAGTACATCGAGGGGCGCAGCCTGCGGGAGGTCGTCGGAGAAGGGCCGCTCGAGGTCGCGCGCGTGGTTCACATCGCCGCGCAGATCGGGCAGGCCCTCGCGAAGGCGCACGGGCTCGGCATCGTCCACCGGGATCTGAAGCCCGAGAACGTGATGCTCGTCACGCGCCCCGGCGAGCCCGAGCTCGTGAAGGTGC
>CAZHGG010000009.1:0-26546 GCA_964531755.1 uncultured Polyangiaceae bacterium | reverse complement strand
CTCCATCGCGCGGAACCACGCTTCCAGGGGACTGGCAACAAGGCTCCGCCCCTTCGGACCGCGCCTTGGCCTCGCTCAGTCGTAGCGCTCCGAGTGCACCTGCTGGCGCTCGAGGCCCATCTCCTTCCGGAGCAGATCCCGCACGGCACCCACCATCCGGTGGAGGCCGCAGATGTACACGTTGGTGCGGCCAAACGCGGCCAGCTCGTCGTAGAGCTCGCGCACGTGGGTCTGCACGTAGCCGCGGCGCCCCTCCCACGACTCCGGCGCGCGCGAGAGCGTGAAGGCCGCGCGGAAGTGCGGGTACCGGGCCTCGAGCTCGGCGAGCTCGCCTTCGTAGATGCGGTCACCGGGGGTGCGGACCCCGAAGATGAGGCGCATGGGCGACGTGTCGCCATCGGCGAGGGCGTGCTTGAGCATGCTGCGGAGCGGCGTGTATCCGGTGCCTGTCGCGACGAAGAGCGAAGGCCCGCGCTCCTTGCGCACGAAGATGCCCTGGGGGCCCACGACGGTGACCTGGTCGCCGGGGACGAGCGCGTGGAGGCGCGTCGAGCCGGGCCCGCCCTCGACCCGCGTGACGGCGAGCTCGAAGCGGCCCGTGCCGTCCGGCGGAGACGCGAGGCTGTACGCGCGGCGCAGCGCGCCGACCGTCTCACCGAGCTCGAGGTTCACCCACTGCCCGGCGAGGAAGGCGAGCGGGAGGCCGTCGGTGCGCTCGAAGGTGAGCTCGCGCACGCCGTCGGCGAGAGGGCGCGCGGCGACCAGCGTGGCCGTGAACGTCTCAGGGGGCTTCATGCGCGCGTTGTACCTCAGCGCGCGGCGGGAAGGCGATACGCGAAGCTCGCTTTTACGCGCGAGAGCGTGGAGAGGCGGTGCTCCATCATCAACAGCGCGTCGGCCACCTCCTCGAGCCCGAGCCCGCGCGCGCGCGCCTCCGCGAGCACCCCGAGCGCGGAGGGCGTGGCGTCCTCGGGGTGGAAGAAGGCCCCGGGGAGGAGCGCGACCTCGGCCCCCTCATCGGCGACCAGGCGCGCGTCGCAGAGCCCTCCCTCGTGCCGGAAGATGCCGGCGGCCGACGCGTCGTCGAACGCCCCGACGCGAAATATCGCCCCCGACCAGAGGTCCTCGAACACCACCCGCTGCGCCCCGGCGTCGGGGACGAGCTGAAAGAGCCCTCGGTGTGCGCTGGCGAGCGCGCGCGCCGCGAGGCGGAGCTCGGCGGGCAGCGACGGCCCGAGCTCGGCCGCGAGGCCACCCCGCGTGAGCGCGGCGTCCCAGAACGCCCGCGTGCGGCGCTCGTCCGAGAGAGAGAAGCTCCCCGCACGCTCGCCGAACGCCGCCCTCAGCCGCTCCACCCGGCCCGCGTGCGCGGGCGCCCCCGCGAGGGCCACCAGCGCGTCGTACGCCGCGAACACCGAAGAACCTGCCATGGCTTGGCGAGAGTCGCTTGAAACCGAGCGGAGGTGGTAGGCTTTCGCCGAGCGCCCCCGCGCGCAACCCCCTCCCATGGAAAACCGCTTCTTCTTCCCGCAGCAGGCGCTCGACGAGTGGATCGTGGACGGCCGCATCGAGCTCGCCAACGGGGAGCTCACGATCGTGTCGGAGGGCCGCGTCTACCGGGTCGCGGAGGCCGTCCGCGTGCTGGGCGAGGTCACCGGCGCGGAGGACGCGAACGAGCTCGTGGGGCGGGTGAAATCGCTCGCCTTCTTGCAGGAGCTCGGGGCCGAGCTGCTCGAGGGCTCCATGCTCATCGGCGACAACGCGTACGACGTCGTGCCGGGCTTCACGGCGCTGCCGCCGATCCCCTACGAGGAGCACCAGAAGCGACGGGGCGGCGCCACCGCCGGGAGCGACGAGGCCCTCATCCGCGGCCTCGGGAGCCCGGGCGCGTGAACCTGGAAGTGAGCCCCGAAGGGGCGAACCCAGGTCGATGGCGAGCCCGAGCCCAAGGCGAGGTCTCGCCATGAGCCCGCACGTCGCGGACGTGCTCTTCGTCGCCGCGGCGCTCGACTACCTCGCGGCGACGGTGCTGTTCGTCCGCTACCTGGTCGCGAAGGCGCCCATCGAGCGCGACAGCTTGCTCGCCGCCCGCCTGGTGGCGGTGGGCGCGGCCTTTCACGCCGCGCACATCGTCGCCGCCTCCATCGTGTGGAAGGTGTGCCCCGTCGCCGGGATCCACTTCCCCATCAGCGTCGCCACCATGCTCATGGCCGCGGCGTACGCCGCGCTCCGCAAGCGGTGGCGGCTCGACGTCCTCGGCGCGTTCGTGGCGCCGCTCGCCCTCACGGCCCACCTCGCCCTCCGCTTCACGGGTACGGGGCCCTTGGACCCCACGCCGCGCCTGCGCTCCGCGATGCTGCCCGTGCACGTCGCGATGAACGTCCTCGGCATCGCCCTCTTCAGCCTCGCGTTCGCCGCGGCCGCGCTCTTCCTCGTGCAGGAGCGCCTGCTGAAGAAGAAGCACACGCTCGGGCTCTTCAAGCGGCTGCCGCCCCTCGACGCCCTCGACCGCGCGGAGCACCGCTTCCTCCTCGCGGGCTTCCCGCTCCTCACACTGGGGATCGTGACCGGCACGCTGTTCGTCCGCCACGCCGACGTGGTCACGGCGCCCGACGTGGCCCGGACGGCGTTCGGCTACGCCACCTGGCTGCTCGCGGCGGCCGTGCTCTTCCTGCGCGCGTCCGCGGGGTGGCGCGGGCGGCGGGCGGCGTACGGCACGATCGCCGGCTTCGGCTTCGCCCTCGTAGTACTTGCATTTTACACCTTTCGCGCGCCCGCCGCTCCGCAGGTGGAGCTCGAGGCCCCCACGAGCGTCGCCGCGAACGCGACCCGTGACGTCACGCGCGCGGGCGCCCCATGAGAGACCGCAGCTCCAGCATCGTGGTGGTCGGGCTCTCCCACCGCACCGCGCCCGTCGAGGTGCGCGAGCGCTTCGCGGCCGCGAGCGAGGCGCTGCCCGTGCTCCTGGCGAGGCTCGCGGCGCGCAGCGAGATCGCCGAGACCCTCTTCCTCTCCACCTGCAACCGCGTCGAGGTGTTCGCGCGCGCGCGGGAGCCCATGCCCGAGGGCGCGTTCCACGCGGTGCGAGAGGTCTTGCGCGATCACGCCGCGCTCTCGAGCCACGAGGACCTCACCGGCTACCTCTACGAGCGCGACGGCGAGGAGGCCGTACGCCACATCTTCCGCGTGACGGCGAGCCTCGAGAGCATGGTCCTCGGCGAGCCGCAGATCCTGGGCCAGGTGAAGGAGGCGTACGACCTCGCCGTCGAGGCGGGGACGCTCGGCAACCTGCTCGGTCGCTGCGTGACCCGCGCCTTCTCCGTCGCGAAGCGCGTGCGCACCGAGACCGCGCTCGGCGCCGGCACCGTGAGCATCAGCAGCGTGGCCGTCGATCTCGCGCGGCGGATCTTCGGCGATCTCACCGGGCACTCGGTGCTGCTCGTGGGCGCCGGCGAGATGGCCGAGGCCGCCGCGAAGAGCCTCGGCAAGGGCGCCCGCTCGGTGCGCGTGTGCAACCGGAACTTCGAGCGCGCCGCGCAGCTCGCGCAGACCTTCGGAGGCACGGCCGCGCCCCTCGCGAACCTCGAGGAGGAGCTCGTGCTGAGCGACGTGGTCGTGGTGAGCACGTCGAGCCGCGACTTCGTGATCACGAAAGACCTCGTCAAGCGCGCGATGAAGCGGCGGCGCGGGCGCACGCTGTTCATCGTCGACATCTCCGTGCCGCGCAACGTGGACCCCGGCGCGCACGACGTCGACAACGTGTTCGTCTACAACGTCGACGACCTCGAGTCCCAGGTGGCCGAGGGGCTGCGCGCGCGGCAGGGGGAGGCGGCCGCGGCCGAGGCGATCGTCGCCGCCGAGCTCGACGACTGGCGCGCGTGGACGCGTGGGCTCGACGTTCAGCCCACGATCGTCGGGCTCCGCGCGAAGGCGCGCGCGGCGATGCTGGGCGAGCTCGACCGGAGCCTCGCCGGGAAGCTCCGCCACCTCGGCGAGCCCGAGCGCGCCGCGCTCGCGCAGATGGTCGACTCCGCGGTGAACAAGCTCCTCCACGGCCCGACGGCCCGGCTGAAATCGGGCGGCTCGCCGGAGCTCGTCGCCGCCACGCGGGCCCTCTTCGATCTCCCCGACGACGACGCCCCCGCGGACGTCCCCAAGGCACCCGCCGAGGCTCCCGCCACGGAGCGGCCGCCCGCGCCGCGCACGGACGAGGAGCAGGCGGTGCACTGAGATGCCCCCCGCGGCTCCAGAGGCGCGCGAGGAGCTCGTGCGGCGGTTCGGCGGCGGCGATCTCATCGCGAGCGCGACCCTGCAGGCCGGCGTCCACTACCTCGACACGTCGTACGGCTTCTGGGCCTACCGCCCCGCGCGCGGCGCGTGGGTCACGCTCGGCGGCCCCATCTGCGCCGCGGCCGACCGCGCCGCGATGCTCGACCGCCTGCTCTCCGCGGCCCCCGAGCCCCTGCTCTGCTACGTGCGGGGCGAGCTGCTCGCGGACCTCGACGCGCGCGGGGGCCTGCGCGCGCGCGGCCTCTACGCCGCGGGCATGGGCCAGGACCACCACGCCGACGTGGACGCGCTCCTCGCGAGCCCCTGCCCGGAGGTGAAGAGCGCGGTGAGGAAGGCGCGCCGCGCGGGCGTCCGGCTCGTGCCCTTCGAGCTCTCGGACACTGACGCCGAGGCGCGCGCGCGGCTCGCCGCGCTCTCGAGCGACTACCTGCGACGGGCCGAGATGACCCGCGAGATGTCCTTTCTCATCCGCCCCCTCACGCTCGAACGCGCCGGCGCGCGCCGCGCCTTCTGGCTCACGCGGCCGGGGACTCCAGGCGACCGCGGCGACGAGCGCTTCGGCGTCGTGGTCCTGAACCCCATGTACGACCGCGGGGAGCGGACTGCCTACTTGCTGGACGTCCTCCGGTTCGAGAAGACACGACTCTGGGGCGTGTGGCTGTCCACCGTGTTCGCGCTCGCGGAGCTCCTGAAGGGCGAGGGGCTCGGCCTCTCCCTCGGCTTCTGCCCACTCCACGGGGTCGAGCGCCCGGCGCACGGGGCGTCGCGCGCGCTGGGCTGGCAGATGGAGCGCCTGGAGCGCCTGCTGGGGAGCGCCAAGTACCTCACGAGCCTCCGGCGGCTGAAGTCGCTCGTGCCCCACACGCGCGAGCCGCGCTATTTCGTGGCCCGCTCTCGCTCCGCGCCCGCGGCGCTCGCGCGGTTCACGGAGGCGCTCGGCGTGGGCGCCTCCGCCCTCCTCGGCCCCGATCTCCTCCGCGTGCTCCAGCGCGGCGTGCGCCCGGCGAGCCGCGAGGCGCACCCGTGAGCCGCGAGGCGCAGCTCCGCGAGCGGCTCGGCTTCTTCGTCGACGCGGGGCGCCTCGAGGCCGTGCCCTCCCCGTGGCAGGTGCGCGTGGGGTGGCTGGCGATGTTGCCCATCACGCTGTCGGAGAGCGAGCGCGAGCGGGCGCGGAGCCGCAGCACGTGGCTGGGGCAGATACCGATTCGCGTGCCGCTCCAGGCGCTGTACTCGCCGCCGCAGGCCCTCGCCGATACGGGCCTCTACGAGCCCAAGAGCCATATCGTGCGACACCTCCTCAGCGTGTATCACGAGGACGCGTTCTTAGGATACGACCTGCAGCTCTTGCAGTCGCACGAGGGCGGCCTGGCGCTCCTCCGGCGGCGCGCGGCGGAGGTGGCGGCGTCGCGCGGGTGGGTCGCGCGGGCGCTGCGCGAGCTCGTCGCGTGGCCCGGCTACCACGCCGGGCTCGTCACGCTGGCCGAGCGCGCCGAGCGCTTCGACTACCCCGATCCCCTCGACCTCGATCCCCGCTTCGTGACGCTCGTGGGCTTCGCGCGGTTTTGCCTCACCCTGCCCGACTGGCCCCCTCGCGAGTTCTACGGCTTCGACCTGCGGTCCCTCCGGAGGCGCGCGTGAGCCAGCCCGGCGAGCTCGGCCTGTACGACCCGGCGTTCGTCGCCCGGCACGCGCCGTGGCTCCGGCGCGCGCTCTTCCGCTATTTCCGCGCCGAGGTCTCGGGGCTCGAGCACCTGCCCGAGGGGCCGTTCGTCGCCGTGGGCAACCACAGCGGCGCCACGCTCATCCCCGACACGCTCGTGTGGCTCGCCGCCTACCACACGGCGGGCCGCGCCACTCCGCTGCTCACGCTCGCGCACGACCAGCTCTTCACCGCCTACCCGGCGCCCCTCGCGCGCGCGCTCGCGAGGCTCGGGGCGGTGCGCGCGTGCCCCACGCTCGCCCGCCGCGCCCTGGGGGCGGGGCACGCCATCCAGCTCTACCCCGGGGGCGACTACGACGCGTGCCGGAGCTACACGCGCCGCGACGAGATCGTGTTCGCCGGGCGGCGCGGGTACGTCGACCTCGCGCGAGAGGCCGGCGTCCCGCTCGTGCCCGTGGTGGCGCACGGCGCGCACGCGGCGCTCTTCGTGCTCTGGGACGGCGCCCCGCTCGCCGAGGCGCTCGGCCTCCGGCGGCGCCTCCGGCTCGCGACGTTCCCCGTCTCGCTCGCGCTGCCGTGGGGCGTGTGGCTCGGCCCGCTCCCCGGCTACTGGCCTCTCCCGGCGCGCATCACCGTGCGCGCGCTCCCGCCCCTCTCGGCGGAGGGCGACGCCGCTGAGGTGGACGCGCGGGTGCGCTCCGCGATGCAGGCCGAGCTGACGCGCCTCGCGCGGCGCCCACCCGCGGAGAGCGCCCCATGATCCCCGACTCGGTGTCCGACCTCGCCGCCCTCACGACCGCCGAGCTCGAGCGGCGGCTCGAGCGCCTCTTCGCGGCCGAGCCTGGGCTCCGCCCGCTCGCGGAGGAGCACGACTACCAGCTCACCTACCCGCCCGCCGTCGCGGTCGAGAAGCCCCGCTACGCGCGCGCGCCGAGCGACGCGGAGCTGCGAGAGCTCGCCCTCGGCAGGCTGGAGGGCGTCGCGTACTACGTGCACTTCGGCTTCTGCGCGTACCGCTGCCGGTACTGCTTTCACTACGAGCTCAAGACCCGGCGCGACGACGCGCTCATGGAGCGCTACGTCGACGCGCTCGCGCTCGAGCTCGAGCGCGCGAAGGCGCTCGCCGGCGACAAGAGAAACCTCCTTTACTTTCTCGGCGGCGGCACGCCCACCGCGCTCCCGGTCGCCCTGCTCGAGCGCTTCCTCGACAGGCTCGTGAGCACCCTTGGGCCGCCGCCCACGGCGCTGAGCACGGTGGAGGCGAAGCCCGTCACCGCCACGGACGACAAGCTGCGCGCCCTCGTGGCCGCGGGGTTTCGCCGCGTGAACCTCGGCGTCCAGACGCTCGACCCGGAGCTCTACGCGTACCACCACCACGGGGAGGACCTCCGCGTCGCCCGGGACGCCATCGCGCGCGCGCGCCGGGCGGGCTTCGACTACGTGAACATCGACGTCATGACCGGCCTCGAGCGGCAGTCGGCGGCCTCCTGGGACACCACGCTCCGGGAGCTCGAGGGCCTCTGCCGGAGCGGCGCGGTCGACAGCGTGTTCATCTACCCGTACCACGATGATCCGCGCAGCAAGACCTACGGCCGCCCGGGCCTCGTCCCATCGTTCGCCGAGACCGCCCTCACCGACGCCCGGGCCCGCGCGCTCTTCGAGCGGCTCGGCTTCTCGGAGCTCGGCGTGCGGTTCTACAGGTCGAAGCGGCACGTGGCCCGCGAGGTGCTGGAGCTCGCCCGCGTGCGGCGGAGCCCGACCTACGGCGAGGTGCTCTACCACGGCCTCGGCAACTCGAGCTTCTCGGTGGGCGACCGCGCCACCTACCTGAACCACCGCGACGCGACGACCTACTGCGCGGAGGTCGAGGCGGGGCGCTCCGCCATCTCCCACTTCGCCACGCTCACCGACGCGCAGCGCGCCGCGCGCGACGTCACGTTCGACCTCCTCTACAGCCCCATCACGCGGGTCCGCTCCCGCGTGGCGAAGTACGGCGCGGCGGCGATGCGGCCGCACACCGAGCGCCTCCGGCGGTGGGCCGAGCTCGGCCTCGGCCGGGAGAGCCGCCTCTTCGGCACGTTCTCGCTCACGCCGCTGGGCAAGCTCGTGCACCAGCAGATGCTCGCCGCGCACTACCTGCCCGCCGATCGCGCCGAGCAGTCGCTGGCGATGCGCGCGCGCGCCGAGCTCGGGCGGCGCTACCGCGGGTACTGAGGCGGTGCCCAGGAGCTTCGCTCCAGAGCGCCGAGCTGGCGGGGCATGGTCCGCGCTCGAGGGTCACGCTCGCCCGGCGCGAGCGGCAATTCTCGCCGCAGCGGCGCCCCGATTGGCTACCCTGCGCGCATGCCTCGCATTGTGTATGCTACACGCAAATCGGCGCTCGCGCTCGCGCAGTGCCGCGCCTTCGTCGCGCGCCTCGTCGCCGCCCACGCGGGCCTCGAGACCGACGAGCTCCAGGTGGTGACCACGGGGGATCGCGTCCAAGACCGCCCCCTCGCGGAGATCGGCGGCAAGGGCCTCTTCGTGAAGGAGATCGAGGAGGCCCTGCTCGCCGGCCGCGCCCACCTCGCGGTGCACTCCATCAAGGACGTGCCCGCCGTCGCGCAGCCCGGCCTCGTGCTCGCGTGCATCCCCGAGCGCGAGTCCCCGTGGGACGCGCTCGTCGCCCCGCGCTTCTCCGACCTCGCGTCGCTCCCGGCCGGCGCGCGCGTGGGCACGGGAAGCCTCCGGAGGCTCGTGGAGCTCCGCCGCGCGAGGCCCGATCTCACGATCGTGCCGCTCCGCGGGAACGTCGACACGCGCCTGCGCAAGGTCGACGCCGGCGAGTACGACGCGATCGTGCTCGCCCACGCGGGCCTGCGCCGCCTCGGGCTCGGCCACCGCGCGACGTCCGTGCTCACGGCCGACGACTGCCTGCCGGCGGTGGGCCAGGGCGCGCTCGGCATCGAGTGCCGCGCCGACGACGAGGCGACCCTCGCGCTGCTCGCGCCGCTCCACCACGCAGAGACCGCGCGCGCCGTGTGCGCCGAGCGCGGGGTGCTGAAGGAGCTCGAGGGCGACTGCAAGACCCCGATCGGCGCGTTCGCGTCGCGCGAGGGCGACGCGCTCCGCGTGCGCGCGCTCATCGCTCGCCCGGACGGCGGCGCCCGCCGCAGCGTCGACGAGCGGGTCCCCTACCCCGCGACCGACGCCGAGGCGGAGCGCGCGGGGCGCGACGTCGGCGCCCGGCTGCGCGCCTGAGCGCTTCGGAGCCGCTCCCAACCGCCTCGAAGCGCCCGGTCGCCCGGTCCCAGGGCCGCGTCGCCGCCGCCGCTACGGGTCGTACGCGCAGCGGAAGCCGGTCTTGCCGTACTGGGTGGGGAGCGTGAACTGGTTCGTCCCCTTGTACCACTCGCGGCGGAAGGGCACGGCCGCCTCGACCTCGAAGGAGCCGTGGCCCTCGTAGCTGCCACCCTGCCAGACGCTCTTGCCCATGCCGCTGGCCACGCGGAGCACGCCGTTCTCGGTGCCGCCGCCCGGCACGTTGTACACGCAGGAGGCGCTCGTCACCTCGCCGGGAGCGCGCGGCCCGAAGTCGCAGAACGTGCCGGTGCCGGCCTCGGCCTCGGTCATCTCCATGAGGTTCGCGCCCACGTCGCGCCAGCCCTCGTCGTCGACTGTGCGGAGCGCGGTGAGGTCGAGCGGGAAGCGCCCCGGCGCCGCGATGTACCCGGACACGTCGGCGCCGTCGCCGTAGTTGGGATAGTGGTAGAAGTACTGGCCTTGATCGGGGGTCTTTCCCGGGATCGCGTTGCCCCAGTTCACCGTGAGCTCGTAGTTGGTGACCCCGAGCGTGACGTAGCGAGTCGGGCCCCAGGGGTAGGCGTCGGCACCCCACAGGGTGTCGTATTCGTCGCGCGTGGGCAGGCGCCCGCCATCCCACGCGCAGAAGGCCGCGTAGATCCAGTTCGGCGCGCAGTTCATCGGCTTCTCGTCGTACTGCGCCTGGGTGAAGCGCCGCGCGGGGAAGCTCGCGCCGTACATCGCGCGGAGCGTCGCGACGGGCTGCCAATAGGTCGCGTGCCCGTAGGCGTCGGGCCCGTTGTAGCAGCCCTGCGCCATGCTCGGGGTGCGCTTGTCCATGACGCCGGCGCCGAGCTGGAGGATGAGGTTCATCGGCTGGTTCGTGGCCGCCGTCGAAGGGAGGAGATCGAGCACGTTGGCGGGCAGCTGCCGCGCGAGGCGGAGCCCGATGGGCGTCCCCGCCGCGATCTCGCCCGCAGCCCACGCGCGAAGGTTCGGTCCCACGGCCGTGATGAACTGCCGGACGCGGCCCGACGTGACCTCGTATTTGCCAATGCGGAGCGGGAGGCCGGGGACCGGGAGGGCGCGGCAGCAGCTCTCGTGCACGCGCGCGGCGTTGTTGGACTCTCGTCGGCCGCACGTCGTGATGCCCGAGGTCGCCGCGTTGGCGCACGACTGCCCGCCGATGCACACGGCGCCGTAGCAGATGGCGGACGCGCAGTCCGTGTCGCCGGCGCAGGCGCGCGCGTCATCGCAGCGCGGCGCGGCCACGCCGAGATCGGGGTCGACGCCGCCGCCGCAGTCGATGTCGCTCTCGTCGCCGTCCTTGCGGCCGGCCTTGCGAGGCTCGCAGACGAGGCCCGTGCAGAAGCCGCTGTCGCAGTCGCCCGCCACCTTGCACGCCTTCGTGGAGCGGCACTTCACGGCCGGGTTGCCGAGGCCGTCAGCCAGCGTGCCGCCGCAGTCGACGTCGGTCTCGCCGAGCGAGGGTGAGAGCTTGCCGTCGGTGCGCGTGGGGGCGCCGCACACTCCCGCGGCGCACACCGCGGCCTCGCAGTCCGTCGCGTCGACGCAGCCCCCGCCCTCCGCGCACACCTTGGTGGCCTTGATGGAGCCACCGCAGTCGACGCCGGTCTCGCCCGCGTCGCGGCGTCCGTCGGAGTGGGCGGCCGCGGTCACGGCGACGCAGACGCGCCCCTCGCACACGTCGCTCGTGCAGTCGAGATCGGCCTGGCACGGCTCCGCGTCGGCGCAGAGCGTGGGCAGACCCACGCCGCATGTCTTGGTGCCTGGCGGCGCGCACTTGTTGAGGAAGCAGACGCCGCTCGTGCACTCGGGGCCGGCCGCGCAGGTCGCGCCGTCGCACTTCTTGCACTTCGTGCCGCCGCAGTCGATGCCCTCCTCGTCGCCGTCGTTCTTCGAGTTCGTGCACGTGGCGGGTGCGCAGACGAGCGCGCTGCAGTTGCGGCTCACGCAGTCCGCGTCGCCCGCACAGGCGAGCCCGTCGGCGCACTTCTTCGCCTGGCCCGCGCCGCATTTCTCGGGCGCCGCGTCGGGCTTGGAAGCGTCGGGCGCGGACGTGTCGGTGCCGGCGTCGGCCGGCGGCGGCGGCGGCGGCGTCGCGTCCGGCGACGAGGACGACGTGGACGACGAGGCCGGCGCCCCGTCGGTGACAGGGTCCACGGGCGGGTCGGCCGGCGAGTCGCCGCACGCCACCAACAGGAAGGCCCCGGCGCAGACCACGAGCGTCGACGAAACGTAGTTTCTCATTTGCCCTCTACGGATGATCGCGGCGTGAACAGACTAGGCGTAGCAGCACCGCTCGGCGAAGACGATCCGATTAATCCAGGCGCGCGCAAATCGGCTCACACCCTCGCCCACACCCCGGCGCCGACCGCCGGGCCCGGCCCGGCCACACCCGCGGGACCAACGCGAGCGGCCCCGCCCGCCGAAGCGAACGGGGCCCTGCGCAGGCCGCGAGCGGGGCCGCGCCTCAGCCGATGAGCGCCGCGTGCGCCGTGTTGGCCCCGAACGGCGAGTTCTGAACCTTCAGCGCGGCGGCGAGCATCTGGTAGAGCCCCTTGCCGCTCGGCAGGTTCGGGTTGAACCCGACGGTGTTCGTGACCTTGCCGGTGGTGCCCGGCTTGGTTCGCGTGCCGATCACCGTGGCGCACACGCCGTTGGCGTGGTCGCTGCCCGGCGCGCTGCGCGCGAAGTCGCCCATGATGCACACGACGACGTTGCGGGGCACGCCCTCGGTGTTGTTCACCCAGAGGCGGTCGAAGAACGTGATGAGCGGCGGGATGATGCGTGTATTCATCATGTTTCGAACGTTCGTGCCCTGCCGATCGCCGTGCGAGTCCCAGCCGCCGTCGAGGGCCATGACCACGTTCGTGCCGGAGCGGATCATGAGCTCGGCCGCGGCGATCTTGGCGGCGAACCCGCTCACCGCGGTGCCGTTGACGCCGTAGGCGGGCAGGATGCGGTCGAACGCGTAGGGCGCGGGCGCCTTCTTCAGCGTCGCCGTGACCGTGTCGTAGCCGTCCTTCAGGTGCTCGAGGCCCTTGGGGCTGTCTGCGAGGCGGCCCGCGCTCATGGCCTGCGAGCCCTCGAGCGCGCGGCCGGAGATGGCGCGGTCGGGCAAGGTGTCGTTGCCCTGCAGCGCCGCGATGGTGGACCGCACGTCGGCGATGTTCTGGATGGAGACGTTGCCGGCCGTCCCGGTCATGCCCTGGATGCTGCCGCCGCCGACCGTCGCGCACTTGATGCTCGCCTGCCCGCCCATGGCCGCGGCGAGCTGCACCGGGAAGCACGCGCCGCCCTCCGTGATGCCGCCCGCCTGCGCCGCGCCGTGGGCGCTCTGCCGGTGGAACACGCCCACGGAGACGATCTTGTTGCGGGCCATCGGGGGGAGCCGGCCGAGCGAGGCGTCGACCACCGGGCCGCCGTTGGGCACCTGGAACACGTTGCCGGCGGTGACGCCGGCGAACGTGCCGCCCATGAACGAGTCGGCGCTCCCGAAGAGCGCGTTGTACCCGCCCTGGAGGTGGATGAGGAGGAGGTGCGGTGAGCCGTCGGCCATCTGGGCAGCCGCGTCTCCCATGAAGCCAGGCCCGGCCAGGCGAGTGCCCACCGCGGCGCCAGCGCCGATGCCAACTGCCTTGAGGAACGAACGTCGATTCAGCTTGCTCATGATTCGCTCCTGCTCAGTAGGTCAAGAAGCCCGCGGAAGAGAGGACGCTCGCGCACGCGTACGACCAGCGGCGGATCGGCGTGGTGGTGCGCGGCCCGCTGCTGATGGTCTCCGTGACGGAGTCGGTCACAGCCACCTTCGCACAGGCGTCGATCTCGGCCGGCGACGGGACGCGGCTCCAGAACTTGCGCTCCCAGGTCGCGCACTCCGCGGCCGCCGCGGCCTGCGTGGGCGCGGCGTCGTAGGTGGCGCCCTTGAGGTTCGCCTCGCAGAGCTTGAACGCGACCTGGTAGGCCTCGAACAGGTTCACGGCGCTCGCCTTCGGCTCGGCGTAGAAGCGGTTCGGCGGCTGGCCGAACGTCGCAGCCGACCCCTGGAGGTCCGGCGCGGTCGCCAGGCCCATCACCCGCTTGTACTCCTCCGCGAGCGCCGAGTACGGCTTGAAGCGGCCGCGGTCGATGCCGGCGGCGGCCTCGGCGCGCGTGCTGTGGAGCGCCACCCCGCCCAGCCCCACGTACGAGGTCTGCGTCTCGCTGCAGGTCTTCTCGGGCGGGTTGTTCGGGTTGTTCGGGTTGTTCGGGTTGTTCGGGTTGTTCGGGCTGTTGGGGTTGTTCGGATCGTTGGGGTCGAGCCCGCCGGTGAGCTGATCGCCCCCGCCAGAGCAGGCGGCCACCGCCGCGAGGACCGGAACCGCGAAAAAGAGCATCGATAGCTTCATGGTCACGCCCTCCTTTCTCACTGGCAGAAGCCGGGGTCTTTGGCGACGCTCGCCACGGCGCTCTGGATGGTGCCCTTCGCCTTGAACTCGGTCACGCACGCGTCGAAGACCTTCGACTCGCACGCGTTCTCGGGGCGGCCGTACAGGAAGCTGAACGCCAGCCGGCAGGCGTTGAAGCTGAAGTTCGGCGACGCGACGAGCGCCTCGACGAGCTCCTTGTCGTTGTTCACCGTCTTGTCGGCGACCTGCTGCGGCCCCTCCGTGGGGGGCGTGAAGGTGGTGTTGTTGCCCTGGCGCACCACCTTGGTCAGCACGCGGGCGGCCTTGTCGAGCGCGTACCAGCTGTCGGCGTGGCAGCCCTTGCAGCCGGGGTTCGTCGTGCGGGTGCCGGTGCTCACGTCGACGCCGGGCGCGTTCGTGGAGGCCACCAGCTCGAGGCCCACGGTGTTCTGCATGATGCGGTACGCGGTGACGATCTTGTACCCCTCGAGCTCGTTGCCCGCGTAGCGGAGGAGCCACGGGTTCGACCGGAAGTAGCCGAGGCCGTTCGGGTCGGCGGTGACCTGGACGTTGTTGCCCATGTTGTCGCCGTCGACCTTGTAGGGGCCGAGGAAGAGGTCGGAGTACGGCTTCTTGTTCTCGAGGACGTACTTGGCGAGGTGGTAGCTCGCGTCCTCCTTCGAGTTCGCGCCGGGATCGTTGTTGAAGCTCGCGTTCAGGAAGCGCGAGAAGCGCTCGATGAACGCGGGATCCGACACGAGCGTGTCCACCTGACCCTGCGGGTTCGTGGCGAGCGCGGCCGAGGGGCTGCTCCCCAAGAGCGCGATCGACACTCGCGTCGCGCACCGCTCGTTCTTCGCCGCCGGATCTTCGTCCGCCGAGGCCTTCGTGCCGCTCCCGGCCACCACGGCGGCCGCGAGGGCCGCTGGCAGGAGGAGAAGTGTCGCCCGACGTCCGAGGTTTGCCACGCTCATGGGTCCTCCTAAAAACAGGGAAGTAGATCCGACGTTCGGATTTGACTTCGTAAACTCTCTAGCATGCAACGTGCCACCACTAAGTATGCGAGATTGCTTGGCGCCGGTCCCCGCCAAATGGATCTTTTCCGATCCATGTTGGACCCTGTGAGAATCGGAGGAAAGGGGGGCGCATGTGCGCAAGATCTGCGCGGCGTGGCGCGCGCGGGCTCTTCCGCTAAACTGTGGGCCCTCGATGGCGTCCTCGTCCCTCACGCGGCGGCAACCCGCGCGCGCCGCGCTCGCCGCGCTCCTCGCGGTCGTCGCGAGCCTCGCGGTCCTGCTCTCTCCAGGGAAGGCGGCCGCGCGCGCCGCCGCGCCGGCGGTGGGCGAGCCCACGCGGCTCGAGGTGCGCGGTCACCCCGACGCGTTCTACTACCGGGCGCGCGGCAAGGGCTCGAAGCCCGTCATCCTCTACCTTCACGGGCGCAACGGCAACGCCGCGGAAGACTGCCGCAAGTGGGCGAAGGTGGCGACGCAGTTCGGCTGGGTGCTCTGTCCTCAGGCGCCGGGCGACTCGGGCGGCGGCGGGCGGACGTGGATGAACGACGCGCAGAGCGGCAAGGCCGTCATGGACGCGGCGCTCGCTGCGCTCCGCGGCAAGCACAAGGGGCGAGTGAACCGCTACGGGAACATCCTCGTCGGGTTCAGCGAGGGCGCCTTCGTGGCGATGCAGGCCGGCCTCATGGACCAGAAGACCTGGAGCAAGTGGCTCATCCTCGCCGCGAGCGACCGGTACTGGGTCACCGAGCCTGGCTCCGCGCTCACCAGCGGCACCGGCGGCGGGCACCTGCAGCGGGTCTACCTGCTCACGGGCGAGACCGACGCCGTGGCGCCGAACACGACGCGCGTCGGCGCCCTCCTGAAGAAGCACAAGGTGCCGGTCAAGGTGCGCATCGCGCCTGGGATGGGCCACGAGCTCGCGCGGGAGCAGATGATCACCACCTACCGGCGGCCCCTCTCGTGGCTCGCGCTCGGCCGGTGAGCCCCAGGAGCCAAGCGAGCGCGGCGAGCCTGAGAGGGCGCGCCACGTGAGCTCCGGCGCCCCGCCCGAGCCCGGCCGCTTCGTACCGTCCGGCTCGCGGGACGCGCGCTGCCCGTGGCTGCCCGCGCCCGCTCTCGTCGCGCAGGCGTCGCGGTTCACCGAGTCGCAGGCGGCGCTGGGGCTGCGCGAGGTCAGCCTGGCGCGCGCGCCGTGGCTCGACCTGCCCGGTGTCCGCGTGCACCTCGCCCTCGAGTGTTTCCAGGTCACGGGCAGCTTCAAGGTGCGCGGCGCGCTGTTCGCGCTCCGCGAGGCCCAGCGTCGGGCGCCGGAGGTCCGGTGCGTCGTCGCGGCGAGCGCGGGCAACCACGGCGCGGGGGTCGCGTTCGCGGCGCGGGCGCTGGGGCTCACCGCGACGCTCTTCGTGCCTCGCGGCGCGCCCGAGGCGAAGCTCGCGAAGATGCGCGCATACGGCGCCGAGCCCCGGCTCGCCGCGTCGAGCCACTACGACGGCGCCGAGGCCGAGGCCATCGCGTACGCGGCCGACGCGGGCGCGCCGTTCCTCTCTCCCTACGACGACCCCGACGTGCTCGTGGGCAACGGCGCGTCGCTCGCGTTCGAGCTGACCCGCGGGCTCGGGCGCACGCCCGCCGCGGTCGTCGCGCCCATCGGCGGCGGAGGCCTCGCGACCGGGCTCGCCGTCGGGCTCGCGTCCGCGTCCGAGGTGCCGTCCGGCGAGGGCCCGCCGGTCTTCGGCGCCCAGAGCGAGGCCTCGTGCGCGTTCGCGCGCTCGCTCGAGCGCGGCCGCGCGGTCACCACCCTCGAGGGCCCGCCCACGCTCGCCGAGGGCCTCGAGGGCGGCATCTCGGAGCGCGGCTTTGCCCGGGCGCGCGCGGTGTGCGCCGGCGCGCTGGTGGTGAGCGAGGCCGCCATCGAGGGGGCTATGCGTGCACTTTACACGCAGATGGGCCTCGTCGTGGAGGGCTCGGCGGCGGTGGGCGTGGCCGCGCTCGCCACGCGCGCGGGCCAGGACGCGCTCGCGAGCGCGCTCGGCGAGCGCGACGGCGACGTCGTGGTCGTGGTGACGGGCCGCAACGTCGACGCCGCGCGCGCGGCAGACGTCGTGCGTCAGCGCCCCGTGCGCTGACGTTGACCGGACGCCGTTGGGGATGGGATAAGCCCCGCCATGAGCCAGAGCCCCTCCCCGAACGCCCCGCTCATCCTCGGCATCGCGGGAGGGTCGGGCTCCGGGAAGAGCACGATCGCGCGGGCGATCCTGGGCGCGCTACCTGAGGGCGCGGGCGTCCTGCTCGAGCAAGATCACTACTACCACCCGCAGGCGCACCTCCCGAAGGAGGAGCGAGAGCGGGTGAACTACGACCACCCCGACGCCCTCGAGCTCGACCTCTTGGCGAGCCACGTCCGGGCGCTGAAGGAGGGCCGCGCGATCCAGCGGCCGAGCTACGACTTCACGACCCACGACCGGGCGAAGGAGACCACGCTCGTGCCGGCGGCCAAGGTGATCGTCGTCGAGGGGATCCTCGTGCTCTCCGACGAGCGCCTGCGGGCGCTCTTCGAGGTGAAGCTCTTCGTCGACACCGACGCCGACATCCGCCTCATGCGGCGCGTGCGGCGCGACCTCGAGCAGCGCGGCCGCACGTTCGCGTCCGTGCGCAAGCAGTACTACGACACCGTGCGCCCCATGCACCTCGCGTTCGTCGAGCCCTCGAAGCGCTTCGCGGACATCATCATCCCCGAGGGGGGGCAGAACCGCGTCGCGCTCGACTTCCTCGTGGGCTTCATCCGCTCCCGCGCCTGACTACTTCTTGCCAGGCTTCGCGGAGCCGGAGGGCGCGGGCGCAGGCGCGGGCTGCACGAGCTCGACCTCCCAGTCGATCGGGGTGTCCTCGCCGGCCCATGGCGGGAAAATGAGCCCGGAGAAGGCGTTGTTGATGCACCGCCCCGCCGGCTTGTCGGCGTGGCTCGCGGGCACCGTGACCTCCTTCACGCGGCCGGCGTGCCCGAGCAAGACTTGGATCGTGAGCTTGCCCCACGGGCCGGTGGCCGCGCCCGACTCGTCGCGCGCGTCGCCGCAGGAGTCCTTCACGGCGCGGGCGGCGCGCTTCAGCGCCACCTCGGTGCCGTCCTTGTCGTACGTGTTCTTGCTGCGTCCGGCGGGCGGCGCCGCGGGCGGCGCGGGCGGCGCCGGCTCGTCGGTCTTCGCGGGCTCATCCGACTTCACGTCGTTCGCGGTCTCCGCCGGCTTCGGGCCGCCGCACGCGAACAGAGAGGCCGCGACGACGAGCGCCGTTGGCGCCAGAAACCACCCGAGCAAGGAGAGCGTTCTCATGCGTGAAGTCTGCACCCACGCGAGGGCCCGCGTCAAAGGGGCGGGTCCGCAAAAAGTCAAGTGGGGCGAGTGTCACGCCCGGCGCGCGCGGCGCTCCGCGACGCCCGCCACGGCGAAGAGCGCGAGCGCCGCGACCAAGAGCGGCACGCCCAGGAGCGGACGCATCGCCACCCACGTGCCGCCCGCGACGCCCGCCACGGCCCCCGCCCCCACCAGGGCCGCGAAGAGCACCGCCGAGACGCGCGGCGCACGCGTGAAGCCTGGCACGAACGCGCGCCGCCCCGCGAACGGCACGAGGAGCAGCGCCAGCGCCACGACCGCTCCGAGGACGGTCAGCGCGCGGAGCCCCAGCGTGAGGCGCGAGGTGTCCTCCTTCGCGACGGCGAACATGGCCTTCGCCTCGACCTCGCCCGCGGTGAGCAAAAACACCTCGTCCGCGTCGGGGCTCGGCCGATACGCGACGAAGGTGCCGCCCGACTGCCGCGCGACCACGCTCACGGGCTGCGGCTTCACGCTCTGGTAGGAGATGCGCAGGTCGCCCACCCTCGGGTCCTTCGGATCCTTCCCGTAGAACGCCGCCCCCTCGTACTCGTGGAGCAGGGCGGCGTGGGGGGACCGCGAGAGCATCTCCTGGGTCACCTTCGCCGGCTCGAACTGGGTGAGCTTGCGCAGCGCGTCGCTCGGCAGGACGAACGCCCCGAGGCGCGCGTCCTTCGCGACGAGCTCTTCCTCCGCGAAGGCGGCCTTCTCGGGGTTCTTGTGGCCCTCTTGCTCCTTGAACGACGACGAGTCGGCCGGCGTGGCCGTGAAGCGCTTCGTGTACACGTACGTGGTGACGGTCTCGTCCTCTCCCTTCTCGTTCTTGCGCTTGTCGTCGCGCTTCGACTCCTCCCACGCGTAGACCTCCACGCGCCGCGCGAGGCGGAGGGCCGGCAGCTTCACGCCGAACGCCTCGTCCACGAGCTCGACGCCGCTCTGCGCCGCGCCGCGCACGTGCACGAGCGCGCCCTCGTGCGCGGGATCGACGCGATCGGCGGGCACCGTGAGCACGGTGTCGGCGCTTTGGTCCAGGGAGGCGTAGCGGTCCACCCCGCGCCGCTCGACGAGGTGCGCCCCGGCGAGGCTCGCGAGGAGCAGGAGCGCCCCCACGGCCGAGCGCCGCGGGCTGGCCTTGAGGGTAGCGACGACGCCGGCGGGGCTCGGGCCCGCAGCGGCGAGTCCGGGGGTGGGCTTCTGCGACATGCCCCCATGATGGCACACGACGCGGGCCGCCACGTCACGCGCCGATTTTCGCGCCGGAGGCCTTCCCCGTGGCCCACGGCGTGTCAGTATGCGCGCCAGAAGCCATGAAGAGCCCCGCGCCCCCCTCTGCCTCGTCTTCCCCTTCGTCTTCCCTTCCGTCTCCCCGCCCCGCGGCCGACGTCTCGCTCGCCGCCCGCCTCCGCCCCGCGCGGGCCCTGGCGCTCGCGCCCTTCGCGGCCGCGCTCATCGCGGCGTGCGGCTCGACGCCGCGCGACACCACCTTCAAGGACGGCACCGACAGCGGCGCGGGGGTCGTCACGCCCGGCGATGGCGGCTCGCTCTTTGGGGACGCAGGCGCGGGCCCGGGCACACCCGTCTGCGCGCCAAACCCCGCGCACGCCGAGATCCCAGGCAACAACTGCGACGACGACGGCGACGGCCAGGTCGACAACCCGCCCAACTGCGACAAGGGCCTCCCGGTCGACGGCGACGCGGCGGCGTTCGCGAAGGCGATCGGCATCTGCGACACCGTGTCCGCCAAGGGCTTCGGGCTCGTCGCCGCGACGTACTCGCGAGGCTACAAGCGCAACGACGCGCCGCAGGGCCCGCAGCACGGCATCCTCCCGAAGTACGGCAGCGTGCTCAAGCCCCGCGAGGGCGGCAGCCTGGGCGTCATCAGCACCGGGTACGCGCGCGAGTACAACGGCACGAGCGGCACGCCCACGTTCCTCGAGACCGAGGTCGACTGGTACAACTGGGGCCCCTACGATCTGCACCCCACGAAGGCCTCGAACGGCGCCGCCCCCCCCGGCTTCCCGAAGCCGGCGGCGGGGTGCCCGTCGAAGGCCACGCAGACGAACGACGTCATCGACGTGAAGCTCGTGCTGAAGGCGCCCGCCAACGCGAAGGGCATCGCGTTCGACTTCAACTTCTTCTCGTCCGAGTGGCCGGCGTTCGTGTGCTCCGACTTCAACGACTCGTTCATCGCCTACCTCACGGCGAAGGGGTTCAACAACGGCACGCCCGACAACATCTCCTTCGACGCGCAGAAGAACCCGGTGAGCGTGAACAACGGCTTCTTCGATCGCTGCACCCCGAACGTCGACACGGGCTGCGCGCCCGACGCGGTGCCGCGCGTGTCGGTGTGCCCGGGCGGCCCCGGCGAGCTGGCCGGCACCGGGTTCGCGAAGGAGGACACGTGGTGCGCGCCGTTGAAGAACAAGAAGAGCACGGCGGGCGGCGCCACCGGGTGGCTCACGTCCACGGCGCCGGTCGAGCCCGGGGAGGAGTTCACCCTCGAGTTCATCATCTGGGACACCGGTGACGGCGTGCTCGACTCCGTCACCCTCCTCGACAACTTCCGTTGGGTGGGCGGCGAGGTGAAGACCGAGACCGCCCGCCCGCGCTGAGTCGAACGCCGTGCCTCCGCGCTGCGAGGTCCGCCCATGAGCCCGAGCTCGCAGAAGGCGCTGAAATTCCTGGTGTTCGTCGTCGCGGCGTACCTGGTCTACAAGATCGCGCCCGCGTACGTGTACGACTTCCAGATCCAGAACATGACGGAGAAGGTCGCGCAGTTCAAGGCCGACAAGGGCCTGAAAGAGGGCGTGATCCACGCCTACCTCTCGGACAACATCGAGGGCGGCAAGCTGCCAATCACCGAGGCCGACTTCATCATTCGAACCGACGGCCGCACGGTGACCGTGCACGCGGACTGGCAGTACCAGACCGTCATCCTGCCCGCCACGCCGCTGTGGTCCGCGTGGGCGCCTGTGTTCGCGTTCCACGACGAGTCGTCTGCGCGCGTGAAGCGCTGAGCGGGCGTCGACGCCCGCCGCGTGGGGTGGGGCCCCAATAGGGCGGGGCGGGGCGGGGCGGCGCGTGCCGCCCCGGAGACAAGGGGAAAGGGCTGGCGCCGGATGGCCGAAGGCCATCTGGCGTCAGACCTTGGGCTACGCGCGCGCGAGGTGAACGGCGAAGAGCGAGTCGGCGTCGGTGTACGTGCGCTCGGTCGCGAACCCCGCGCGCGTCAGCATGCGGTCCACCCGCGCCTGGTCGTATTTTGCGCTCGACTCGGTGTGGATGCGCTCGCCCCGGCGGAACGTGACCGTCAGCGCGAGCGACTCGATGCGCACGTCCTGCGCGATGGTGCTCTCCAGGTGCATCTCGACGCGTGACGCGGCCTCGTTCCAGAGCGCGACGTGGCGGAACGTGTCGAGCACGAACTGACCGCCGAGCTCGCGGTTGATGCGCGTGAGGACGTTCTTGTTGAACGCGGCGGTCACGCCGGCGGCGTCGTCGTACGCCGCCACGAGCCGGTCCGGGCTCTTGCGAAGATCCGTGCCGAGCAGGAGCGCGCCGCCGGTCGAGAGCCCCCCGTGGACACCTCGCAAGAAGGTCTCCGCCTCGTCGTCGGTGAGGTTGCCGATCGAGCTCCCGATGAAGAGGACGAGGCGCCGAGGCCCGAGGGCACGGATCGCGTCGAACGCCTCCTCGTGGCGGCCGACCATGGGCCGCACCTCCACCTCGGGCAGCTCCTCCGAGAGCCGCAGGGCGGCCTCGTCCAGCGCGCTCGCCGACACGTCGATCGGCATGTAGAGGCAGCGCCCCTGACGGCTCAGCACGGCCGAGAGGAGGAGGCGGGTCTTGCTCGCGGTGCCCGCGCCGAGCTCGACCACCCGGAGCTCGTCACCCGCCCCGCGCGACGCTCGCGCGACGATGTCGTCCGCGTGTTGGGCGAGGATCGCCCGCTCGGTGCGCGTGGGGTAGTACTCCGGCAGCTCCGTGATGCGCTCGTAGAGGCGCGAACCCTCCTCGTCGTAGAAGAGGTGCGGGGGGAGCGCCTTGCTCGGGCGCGAGAGCCCCGAGGCGACCTCCCGGCCCATGGTCGAGATCGGCGCCGTCACGCGCGCTCTCGCTCGTCGCGGACAGCGCGGCGCGCACCCTCGGCGCGCGCGCGACGCACCCGCGGCAGCGCGCTCCCCTGCTGCCTGCCGTTCCAACCTGCCATGAGTCGTCTCCTCGGTGTCCCAGGGTGCGGGTGCGTGCGGACCGCGCTCGGTGCGCTCGCGGAGCCTACTTCAGGTCGCGCGCGACGCGCACGCCGGTCATCTGAAATTGGGTCTCGGGCGGCCAGAAGTTGCGGTACGACGCGCGCACGTGGCCGCGCGGCGTGAGCACCGAGCCCCCGCGGAGCACGAGCTGGCTCACCATGAACTTGCCGTTGTACTCGCCCAGCGCGCCGGGCGCCGCGCGAAAGCCCGGGTATGGGCCGTACGCGGAGGACGTCCACTCCCACACGCCGCCGAAGAGCTGATCGAGCCCGTCACCGCCCCGGCCCGCGCGGGGCCGGAGCGCCCCGCAGTCCGCGTCGCGCAGCTGCCCCTCCAGCGGTGACGCGGCGCGCGCGCTCCACTCCCACTCGAACTCCGTGGGGAGCCGGCCGCCCAGGAAGCGGGCGATGGCGTCCGCCTCGTACAGGTCGAGGTGGGTCGCGGGATCGGCGGCGGCGGGCTCGATCGTGCCCTCGAGGGTGAACGCGCGGAGCGCGCCGCGCTCGTGCACGAGGCCATGCGGCGCGCTGCGCCCCTCGGCGCGGACGCGCTCATAGCCCGCGGAGAGCCAGAGGGACGGGGTCTCGTAGCCCCCCTCCTCGATGAACGCGCGCACCTCTCCGAACGCCACGGGGCGCGTCGCGAGCGCGAACGGCTCGAGGAACACGCGGTGCCGAGGCCCCTCGTTGTCGAACGCGAAGCCGTGGCCGTCGTGACCGACCGCGACGAGGCCGCCCGGCTCGTCGACGAACCCGAGCGGCGCGAGCGTGGCGCCGACCGAGATCTCCGCTGCGGGGGCGTACGCGGGACGGAGCGGGCTCTCGGAGAAGGCGTGGAGGATGTCGGTGAGGAGCAGCTCCTGGTGCTGCTCCTCGGGCGCGCGGCCGCCCGCCACGAGGGGCTCGAGCGCCGCGAGGGCGGCGTCGTCGGCGGACGAGAGCAGCTCGAGCATGCGCCCGTCGACCGTCCGGCGGTAGGCGGCCACCTCGTCGCACGTGGGCCGCGAGAGCAGCCCGCGCTTCGGCCGCGCGTGCCGCGGCCCCATCGCCTCGTAATACGAGTTGAAGAGAAACTTGTATTCCTCACGCACCGGCGGTCGCCCGCGGGGCTCGAGGATGAACGCCTCGAAGAACCAGGTGGTGTGGGCTCTGTGCCACTTCGTGGGGCTCGCGCTCGGCATCGACTGGAGGACCTGGTCCTCCGGGGAGAGCGGCGCCGCGAGCGCCTCGGTCGCGCGCCGCACGGCGAGGTAGCGGGCCGCGAGGTCGTCGCCGACCGTCACGCGCCGGCCGCCCACGCCGGGGTGAGGTCGAGCTCGGGGTAGCCGCGAAATATTCCATGCAGATTCCACGCGATTCGACGCGGCGAGGCGAGGTACGCCGCGACGCGCGGCCGCGACGCCACGCGGGCGGAGAGCCCGCCGAGGTGGGGGAGCGAAGGGTCGAGCGCGCGCATGGCGGTGGGGAAGGCGTAGCGGAGCCCCGCGAGCACCTGAAACACGGACAGGTCCACGTAGCTGTGCGCGCCGAGCAGCGAGCGCGGCTCGGCGGCGGCGGACCGCGTGGCGACGACCGACTCGAAGTAGCGGAGGAACTTCGGCAGGCGGTGGTCGAGGAACGGCTGGGTGCGCGCGAGCGCGGCCTCGCGCTGGTCTTCGTAGTAGAGCGCCGCGCTCACGGGGTGGTGCGTCTCGTGCACCTCCGCGACGAGATCCGCCACCGTGAGCTGGAGCTGGAGGGCGGCGTGCCGGGAGGCCTCGTCCTCGGGCACGAGGCCGAGGCGGGGCCCGAGGTAGTGCAGGATGTTCGCGACCTGCGCGAGCACCAGGTCTCCGTGGCGCAAGAACGGCGGCGCCAGGGGGCGGAGGGCGCTCGCGGGCTCGGCCGCCGCGAGGAGGCGCTGGAGCGCCGGCACGCCGCCGTGCTCCGACGACCGGGCGACGTCGACGTAGGTCGCGCCCGCGTCCTCGAGGGCGAGGCGCACAAACTCGCCGCGCCCCTGGAGGCTCGGCCAGTAATACAGCTCGTAGACGTCGGTCATCGAAGCTCCTCCCGGCGGCGCGCGCACACACCGCGTCGGCTCCATCGAACCACGAGTCGGACGGCGAGCGAAAGGGCCGCGGCGCGGCGCGACGCGCGCGACGCGGCGACGCGGCCGTGAGAGCATCGCGCCGGTGAACCTCCCCTCGCCGCCGACGCGCCTCTCCCGCCTCCTCCGGTCGCCGTGGCTGCTAGGCGCCGCCCTCGCCGTGGTGACGACCGTGACCGCGTGCCGCGACCGGAGCGTGCGGTGCGCGAAGGTCACCGGCGCGCTGCCGGGGACCGTCGCCTTCGAGGGGTGCACCGACGGACGGGACCGGCAGATCGTGTGCTCGCCCGTCGCCGGAGAGAAGGCCGAGGACCTCATGTGCGCCTGCATGCTCCGCGGGAAGATGGGCGCGTCCTTCACGCTCTTCAGCGACTCCGTCCGCGCCGCCGACGACCCCGAGCGCGCGACGCGGATCGCCAACCGGCGCTGCGGCTTCGACCTCTCCGAGCGTTGACGGTCAGAGCGACGCGGCGACCGCGCGGAGCGACGCCGCGGGGTCGACGTCCATGACCTCGTGGTGCGACACGATCACCCGGCGGAGCCCCGGCGTGCCGGCCAGGCGCTCGAGGTGCGCGGCGAGCGCGCGCCGGTCCTTCACGAGGAAGAGCTTGCCCACACGGGAGACGCGCGGCCCGCCCGTGGACGCCGTGACGTGGCGCAGGACGAAGCCCTTCGCGCCGGCCACGTGCGGCATGTTGAACACGACGTCGTTCAGCACGAGGGTCACCTCGTCGCCCGACCGCACGGTGAGCACGCCCTCTTGCCCCGCGACGCCCTCGAGCACGTCGTACCGCGTGGAGGCGTCGGCGGCGAGGCCCTCGCTGGAGGCCGCGCGCGGCACAGCGAGCTTCACCCTCGCCAGGGAGCCCGGGGGCGCGAAGAAGCTCGCCTCCGGGTACCGCGCCGCGTAGGCCGGCGCGTCGATGCGGTGGTACCCGTTGGGCACGATGACCGCCGCCACCTGGCCGAGCGCGTCGAGCGCGCGCATCGACGCCGCGTCGAGGGCCATCGCGTTGTGGACCAGGAGTGAGCCGTCGTCGCGCCGCGCGACCGTCATCACGCGCCGAAGCGGCATGCCGGGCAGCTCCCCCTCCACGCGCCACACGTTCGGGGCGAGCGGCTCGAGGGGGCCATGAGGGAGGACGTTCCAAGCGTCGCTTGCGGGCATGGGGCGGAACCTTGGGGCGTGTCGCGGCGCGTGGCAAGGGGCGCGGGCGCGCCGCCTCGTCGGCGGGCCGCCGGGGTCGCCCCGAGCTCGGCGACGTGCGCGCTCATCTAACCGAGAGTGTTCACGTTTCCGACGATCACGCGCGCCACGGCCCGCCCCCCGCCGCGCGCCCGACCGGCCAGGGCGGGGCGCCCTGCTACGCTCCTCCCATGTCGACCTACCGTGACGAGCTCGGCGCCGCGCTGGCGCGGGCCACCCGCGCCGAGGCGCAGCTCGAGGCCGCCGAGTCGTCCGCCCGCGAGCGGTTGCGCGCCGTCCAGCAAGAGCTGTCGTCGCTGCGAGACGCCGCCGACGCGCGGCGCTCGGAGCGCGCGCGGCCCGTCCTCCTCACGGCGCTGGCGATCATGGCCCTCGCGCTCCTCGTGCTCGGCCGCGTGATCATGCGAGGCCAGCAGCGGCTGCGCGAGGCCGAGGCGACGGCGGCCATGGAGGCGGAGCTCGCCCGCGCGCGCGAGGCCAGCATGATGGCGCGCGTCGCCGAGGAACGCGCACGTGGCCGGCTCGAGCTCGACGCGGAGCTCGACGCGCGCCTCCGCCAGAGCACGTTCGGCCCCTCGGTCGACGAAGTGGGGGTCACCCCCGACTTCAACCGCGCGGCGGTCGGGGCGGCCATCGCGCGCGCGCGCGCGACGCTCACGGCGTGCTCGACGGGCGCCGCGAACGTGCGCGGCACGGTGCTGCTCGTCTACGAGCCCTCGGGCCTCGTGGCGCGGGCGACCGTGGAGTCGCCCACGCTCACCCCGGAGGCGACGGCGTGCGTCGCGGCGCGCTTCGAAGCCCAGCGCGTGCCGGCCTTCCGCGGGACGCCGGTCACGGTGCGGGCGGGCTTCCGGATCGACTGAGCGCGCGGTCCTCTCCCTACACGCTCGCGAGGCGCTCGCCGAAGGCGGCGAGCCACGCGCGGACGTGCGCCTCGCCCGGGCACGCAGGCACGGCGGCGGCGGCGGCG
>CAZHGG010000008.1:0-26672 GCA_964531755.1 uncultured Polyangiaceae bacterium | reverse complement strand
GGTCGGCCCGACCGAGCCCTCGCTGCGCTGCGGAGGAGGCGCCGTGTTCGTGGCAGGCGTGGAGTGGCCCTCGAGATCCGGATCGGTGGGCGCGGGCCCCCCCGGCTCCTCCGGATCGACGCCGGGCGTGTTGGGGTCGTTCGGGTCCGGCGGCGGCGGCGGCGGCTCGGTGCCCGCGTCCTCGGGCGGAGGCGCCGCGTCGCGCGGGGGCGCCGCGTCGGGCGAGCCGGCGTCCGTGGCCGCCGAGCACGTGCCGACGGCGCTGCTCGTGCTGGAGCACACCTGGCCCGCGGGGCAGCGGTTGCCGCTCGTGCCGCGGCAGCCCGCCTGGCACACCTTGCTGGCGCCGCACACGCGGCCCGAGGTGGCCGAGCCGCAGTCCGCGTCGGTGTTGCAGCCGCAGGTCTTGTTCGGGAGGCAAGCCGCGCCCTTGCCGGCCTCGTCGCAGTTGTCGAGCTTGCCCGTCGTGCACTCGACGCACTTCGTGAGGGCCGTGTCGCACACGCTGTCGCCCGCGCAGTGCGTGTCGGAGAGGCAGCCCACGCACTGCTTGGTGGAGGGATCGCAGATGGGGAACGCGGGGTTCGTGCAGCCGCACACGCCGCCGTCTTGCACCGGGCCCGCGTCCTTCGCGGGCGGAGGCGCGGCGTCGGGGGCCGGCTTGCCCGTGTCGGGCGTGGAGGCGTCGGAGTGGACCGCGCCGCCGCTCGTCGCGATGACGTAGGCGTCGGTGAACCGCTTCAGCACCTTGAAGTAGAGGCTCGTGCCGCCAACGCCCGTCTTGCCCCCGCCCGACTCGCCGACCCACGGCGTGTACGTGTAGAGTGCAGCCGTCGCGGTGTTCTTCGGGACGATCTCGACGCCGTCTTGCGACTTCTTCGCGAGGCCGACCTTCCACCCCGAGATGGTGGAGCCGCCGTTCGCCTGCTTGTCCATCGAGCGGCGCAGCGAGCCGGCCGCGCACGCCGCTTGGTTCGCGAACCCAAGGTACTTCGGGCCGCACACGGGGCTGTCGGGGCAGCCACAGCCGAACGCGATGTCGGTCGTGGCGCTGGACGCCTGGGTCTTCGAGATGAGCCCCTGCTCGAGCTGGAGCCGCGCGAGCAGCGCGATGGGGCTGATCCTGTAGCGGAGCGCCTCGGCGTGGAGGATCTGCGCGGCGGTCTTGTTCTCTTCGCTGAACGACGCGAGCCCCGAGCGCGTGCCGTACGGCGTCTTCTCCAAGAAGGCCTGCACGTCGCCGACGGTCATGGTGCTCGTGGAGAGCTCCTCGTCGCTGATGACGTTGTTCTTGTCGAACTGCGCCTCGAGGGCGTCGTCTTGCGAGCCGCCCGTGGGCTCGTCTTCGCTCAAGGCGGAGCAAGCGACGCCGCCCAGCAAGAGGGCGAATCCAAGGACGCGAGCGAGGGTGCCGGAGGTTCGCATGGGGTTCTCTCGGGGTGCCATGGCAGCCGCGCGGCTGCAAGGAGGAAACGTACGACTTGTGAGCTTAGTCTCCCACATTTTCCCGCGCCAGATGGTGCCTCGCCGATCCGGTCAGCGGCGCCCCACCCGCGGAGAGCCGCGACGGCGCCGGCGGCGCTATGTCGCGGACGACGCGACGTCCGCCAGGATCGACCTCACGGCTTCGTTCAGCGCCTCCCCATGCTCGGCGGAAGCCAGCGACTGAAGGCGCGAGCCCAGCCCAGTCAGGCGCGCGGAGACGGCGAGCTGCCTCAGTTCGAAGACCTCGCCGTCCGAACAGCTGCCCCGCCGCGTCACCGCGACGAGAGACGCGTGGAGTCCGAGCCGGCCAGCGCGCCGCGCGAGCGAGACGTCGCCGGAGGCGGCGGCGGCTACGCGGCACTCCCCCAAGAAGCGCGCGGCCTCCCTCGCCATGTCCTCGCCCATGGCGTCGTCCACCACGGCTTGCGCCAACCGAAGCCCCTCGCCGCGGTCCTCCGCGGAGACGAACCTCGCCGCGTTGAAGAAGGGTCGCGCGCGCAGCACACCCGTCGTTTGACGGAGCCACACCTCACGTGCGAGCCCATGGCGCGGGCTGCTTCGAGGTACGCGGGAGAAGCCGAGGAGCCACACCTCCGGATGATGGACCGCCGCCTGAACGGCCCACGCGTACCGCTCCTCACCTTGGGTTGCTCCGAGGAGGATCAGCAGCGAATCAAGGTCTTGGGGGTCGCGAGCGAAGCCCCGCCTCGCAGCCGCCACGCGTGTGGCCGTCGCGCGCGCGGCGGCGAAACACGCCATGACGTGATCCATCACGGACACCCTTGCTCGTCGGCGGACCCACCGACCCCACGCCCGTGTACTCCGTCGTGCCGCCCGACGCCGCGTGCGCGAGGGCCCGGCCCTGCGCCGGGCTTGTCGCGCGTCACCGCGAGCTCTCGCTGCCTTGGCCTTCAGGCCGGGGGCAGCCCCGTGACGGCCGCGAGCTTGCCCCGGCCTTCATTTGCACTGGGGCAGCTTGTCGACCGTGAGCTGGGCTCACGCTCACGTCGTCCAGACGACGTACAGATACACCACGACCGAGGTCATCATCAGCGCGTCCACGCGGTCGAGGATGCCGCCGTGGCCGGGCACGATCGCGCCCGAGTCCTTCACGCCGGTCGAGCGCTTGAGGACCGACTCGCCGAGATCGCCGGCCTGGCCGAGGGCCGTCGCGCCGAGCGCGAGCGGGATCCCGTGCGACAAGGGCAGCTCGGGCAGCAGCACCGCCCGCGTGAGGAACATGCCGGCGAGGCCGCCCGCGAGCCCGCCGATCGCGCCCTCCACGGTCTTCTTCGGCGACACCGCCTCGTAGAGCTTGTGCTTGCCGAGGAAGCGGCCGGCGAAGTAGCCGCCCGTGTCGCTCATCCACGCGAAGAAGAACGTGAGCAGCACGAACCCGGGGCCGCGCGCGCCGAGATCGCGCTTCATGACGCCCATCAGGGCGAGCGAGCTGCCGATGAACAGCGGCCCCATGCTCATCGCGGAGGCCCGGAGCGCGGCGGTCTTGATGTCGCCGAGCCGGATGAGCGTCGAGAGCGGGCCGAACATGCTGACGACCAGCAGCGTCGTCAGCAGCACGCGCGGGTCTTTCACGCCGAAGTAGGTACCGAGCGACGCGCCCACGGTCATCGCCACGCCCATCGCCTGCGAAGGGCGATCGCCTGGATGGGTCATGGAGAAGAGCTCGTACGCGCCGATGATCGAGGCGGGCAGCACGAGCATGTAGAACCCCCACGAGGGGCCCTTGAGGAGCAGCAGCAAGATGAGCGGCACCCCCACGAGCGCCGTCGTCGCGCGGACCGCCAGGTTCCGGTTGGGGCTCACGGTCTCGCTCTTTGCGGCGGGCTCAGCCATGCGGACCCCACGGAATAGCACGACTTCCGCGCCGGCCGCCCGACAACTGCGCCGCCGAGGCGGGCGCGCTCGCCGCTCACGCGCGCTCCCCGACCGCTCGCGGCCCGCGCCCTCGCGCACGGCGCGTGCGCGCGCACACTGCGGACCATGCCCGTCCACGCCGCCGCCTCCGCCGTCTCTCCCGCCACCGCCTCGCCCTCGAGCCCCCTCGCGCGCGTCGGCCTCGCCGTCGTGGTGTCGACCATCCTGGTCGCGATCGCCCTCGACGACTCGGGCAACCTCCGCGAGCCCGTGCGGGTGATCACGTCGCTCCCCTTCGGCGATAAGGTGGCTCATTTCGGCATGTTCGGGCTCCTCGCGTTCTTCGTCGCGCGGGTCTTCCCGAGCCCCTCGCTCCCCGGCACGCGCGGCCGCGTGCCCACGGTGGTGGCGCTCGCGTTCCTGCTCACGGCGCTCGAGGAGCTGTCCCAGGCGTGGATCCCGTGGCGCCACTGCGATCCGTTCGATCTGCTCGCCGACGGAGCGGGGATGGCCCTCTTCACGTGGCTGGCGGCGCGGGCTCGTCCGGCCGCTCCGGCGGCGGAGCCCACCCCGACGACAGAAGAAACTTGCGGATGAGCGGGATCCACTCGAAGCACTCGCTCTGCGAGATCGCGAGGGCGAGCAGCGGCGTCGCCCGCTCGCGGGTGCGCAGCACGATGTGCGCCCGTCCCGTGGCCGACTCGAGGGCCACGCCGCGCACGCCGTGGCCGCCGCCCACGAGGAAGCCGGGCTCGTCCTCCTCGGCGAGCCCCACCGACTGAAGCTCGGCCAGCGGGATACGCACGGACGCGCCGCCGGGGCGCGCGAGCGTGAGCACCTGCGCCTCGATCGTGAGCTTCACACGCGAGAGCCGCCACTCGCGCCGCTTCCGCACGGCGAGGAGGAGCCCGCCGACCGCGACCACGCCGAGCAGCGCGGCCGTGGGGGGCGCGAGCGCGCAGAGCGCCAGCGAGACGAGCGCGAAGAGCACCGCCTGCTTGCCGGCCTCGTGCCCGTAGTGCTCCATGGCGAGCGTGGTCGAGGCGAGCGCCAGGGTCGCGGGCGCCTCGCCGTCGCGCGTGCCCGCCGCCCTGTACGGGCTCACGCTCAGCCCGCGAGCCGCACGTCGTCGTGGGCGAGCACGGGCGCCGGCGCGCCCACGCGGCCAAAGCGCCGCTCGCGCTGCTGGTAGCTCGCGACCGCCGCGTAGAGGTGCTCCGCCTGGTAGTCGGGCCAGAGCGCGTCCTCGAAGTAGAGCTCCGCGTACGCGAGCCCGTAGAGCAAGAAATTCGAGATGCGGTGCTCGCCGCCGGTGCGGATGACGAGGTCGGGATCGCCCACGGTGAGGCTCGGCATGAGCCCGTGCAGCGCGTCGGCGGTGATCTCCTCTGGGGAGCACTGGCCCGCGGCCACACGGGCCGCGAGCTCGCGGGCCGCCTGCGCGATCTATTCGCGACCGCCGTAGCTCAGCGCGAGCGTGAGGGTCATGTCGGTCTTGTCGGCGCTCTCTTGGCGCAGCGGGTCGAGCACCGCCCGCACGATGCCGGGCAATCGCCCGATGTTGCCCACCGCGTTCAGGCGGATGCCGTTGTCGAGGAGCTCGTCGCGCTCGGACACGAGGAACTCGCGGAGCAGCACCCAGAGCGCGTCGACCTCCTCGCCCGGGCGTGCCCAGTTCTGCTCGCTGAAGGCGTAGAGCGTGAGCGCCGACAGGCCCAGCCGCCGCGCCGCGCGCACGACCCGGCGAACGGCGAGCGAGCCCTCGCGGTGGCCGTCGGCCCGATCGAGGCCGCGCATCTGCGCCCAGCGGCCGTTCCCGTCCATGATGACGCCGACGTGGGACGGGAGGTTTCGGGCTTCGACGACGATGGGTTCGGTCACGGGCACGGGAAGGAGCCTTTCGCTATCATGGAGCCCCGCACGCCGCAACGTGTCGTGGGCGCCGGTGCGCCGGGCGGCCCGAGCGGCTCGCCGACACTCCACCCTAGCGCGCGCGGGGCGCGCGCGACCGGCGGCGGACGACGGCTCTCGACCGTCGGACCACGGCTCTCGACCGGCGCGCCCGCGACCGCGGGCCGACCGCTCTTGTGGTAAGCGAGGGCCATGCTGGTCACCCTGCGCCTCCGCCTCTCCGCCCACGACGCCCACTACGCCGGCGAGCTCGTCGACGGCGCCCGCATGCTCGGGCTCTTCGGCGACGTCGCCACCGAGCTGCTCATCCGCCTCGACGGCGACGAGGGCCTGTTCCGCGCGTACGAGAGCGTCGAGTTCCTCGCGCCCGTGTTCGCGGGCGACTACATCGAGGTCGAGGCCGAGCTGCTCGCCGTGGGCAACACGAGCCGGCGGATGCGCTTCGAGGCCCGCAAGGTCGTCACCAACATTCGCCGGCCGGGCGTGCCCGCCAGCGCCGCCGAGCTGCTCGACGAGCCCGTGGTCGTGTGCCGCGCGATCGGCACCTGCGTCGTGCCCAAGGAGCTGCAGCGCAAGAAGGCGCTGCCGCCTGGCGTTCCCGGCGCGCGCTCGCCCCGGGAGCTCGGTCCGGGCGAGCGGCGCGAGATCGTGCTCGCCGCCGCGATCGTCGGCGCCGAGGTGACGCGCGCCCAGACCCCGCATCTACCCATCACTGCTCAGGAAATCGCGGACGAAGCGGCCCGCTGCCGCGAGGCCGGGTGCGCCATCATCCACCTGCACGTGCGCAACCCCGACGGCTCGCCCACGCAGGCGCGCGAGCGCTTCGCCGAGGCGATCGACGCGATCACGCAGAAGACCGACTGCATCGTGCAGACCTCCACGGGCGGGGCCGTGGGCATGAGCATCGCCGAGCGCGCGGGCCCGCTCGGGTGCCGCCCGGAGATGGCGACGCTGAACCTCGGCACGGTGAACTTCGGCGACGACGTGTTCGTGAACACCCGCCCGGACATCCGCGGGCTCGCGCGGCTCATCCGCGACGCCGGCAGCGTCCCCGAGCTCGAGTGCTACGAGGTCGGCCACGTCGAGGAGGGCCTCGCGCTCGCGAAAGAGGGGCTGCTCTCCGCGCCGTACCACTTCCAGTTCGTGCTCGGCATCGCGGGGGCGATCGGCGCCACCGAGGAGAACCTCCGGACGCTCGTCGCGCGGCTCCCGCCCGACGCCACGTGGGCCGTCGCCGCGGTCGGCCGCCACCAGCGCCCGATGACCGAGCTCGCGATGCGGCTCGGGGGCCACGCGCGCGTCGGCCTCGAGGACAACATCTACCTCGAGAAGGGCGTGCTCGCGGAGGGCTCGGCCCCGCTCGTGGCCCGCGCCGCGGCGTACGCGCGCAGCGTGGGCCGGACGCCGGTCGAGCCCGAGCAGGCGCGCGCCCTCCTCGGCCTGCCGTCGCGCCGCGTGTAGCTGCGACACGGTAGGGGACTCGCCGCCGCCGCTACCTCCCCCACCTCGCGGAGGGGATCGACTCGCGCGGCGGGCACGCGACCACGGGCAGCTCCAGCCGGAACAGCGTCGCGAACTCGCCGCTCGACTGGGCCTCGAGCTCGCCGCCGTGGGCGCGCAAGATGGCCCGCGCGAGCGACAGGCCGAGGCCGAGGCTGCCCATGTTGCGCGCGCTCTCGGCGTGCTCGAAGGCCCGGAAGAGCGCCTCGCGCTCCTCGGGCGTGAGCGCGCTCGCGAGCCCCTGCGACTCGACGTCGACCCGCACGCGGCCGTCGCTCGGCGACGACGCACGCAAGCGGACGCCCTTGCTGCCGAGGCGCGCGGCCGAGAGGAGCACGAGGGTGAGGGCCTGCGCCACCCGGGCGGCGTCGGCCGTGATGCGCGGGAGATCGGGCTGCACCTCCGCGACGATCCGCGAGCCCTCGAGCTCTCGCGCGTCCATGACCGCGGTCGTCACGAGGTCCTCCACGCGGGCCTCCTCGAGCGTCACGTCGAGCGCGCCCGCGTCGGCGCGCGAGGCGTCGAGGATCGTGCGAACGAGGTGGAGCAGCTCGCGGCCGCGCTGCTCGATGATGGCGAGGCTCTCCTGCTGGCCGTCGGTGAGCGGCTGCCGCTTGACGAGATCGGCGAAGCCGAGCACGGCGTTCAGCGGCGCCTTCAGGTCGTGGCTCATCGACGCCAGGAAGAGGCCGCGGGTCTGCTCGACGCGGCGCTTCGCCACGATCGCGTCCTCCTGCGCGAAGGCGAACTCGCGGAAGATGGAGCCGAGCCGCTCGATGGCGTCGGTCATCGCGCGCACGGGGCGGAACGTCGCCTTCTTCCGCACGCGGAGCCCTCGCAGCACGTCGCGGGCGCCCATCGCCTCGATCTGCAGCCGCGCGACCTCCACGTCGTGCGACAGCGCCGAGCCGAGGCGACTGCCGAGCATGAGCGCGAAGCCGATGCCGAGCCCGGCGACGGCGAACACGAGGCTGAGCCCGGCGCCCGGCTCGCCCGCGTCGAAGCGCACGAGCACCGACTGCTTGGTCACGCCCTCGCCCTGGCCCTCGCGTGCGCCCGGGAGCGGCGCGCGCACGGTGATCTCGCCGCGCTCGTCGGACACCGCGCGCACGCCCTCCTGCGGCTCGTCCGAGAGCGACAGCGCGTAGCCGTGCTGCTCGGCGGCGTGGCGCACGGCCTCGAAGCCGAGGCGCTCCCCCTCGACCGGTTCGAGCGTGGCCCGCGCGAGCGCGAGGGCGCACTTCACTCGCGCGTCGGCGGCGGCCGCGCGCGAGTGCGCGTACACGAGGAGCACAGCGCCCACCGCCACGAGCGCCGCGGGCGTGGCGACGCTGAGCGCCACCCTCGCGGCCACGAGGCTCGTGGACCGGGCGTTGTCGCGGAGCTCGACGAAGGCCTCTTCGCTCACCGTCGGGGAGATCTCGGCCATCACCTCGGCGACCTGAGAGCGGAGCATCGTGAAGCTCGCGAGCGACACGCCGCTCACGATCGTCACCACCAGCGCCGCGAGCGCGACGTGCGTCGAGAAGTCGGCCTTCGCAGACCGGGTGACGGCGAAGATCGAGGTGAGCGCGCCGACGCTGAGAAAGTAGGCCGCGGTGAGGCGCGACGGCACCCGCTGGAGGGCCCGCACGGCCTCCGACTCGGGCTCGGCGCCCTCGTCCTGCGCGCGGAATAGCCCCGCCAGCGGCCGCGTCACGGCGAGCGTGCTGATCGCGATGGCGGTGCCGAGGAGCACGAAGAGCACCATGCCCACGGGCACGAGCTCGTCGCGCAGCCCGGCGTCCAGCAGGAGAAGCGTGGGCGCGAGAGCCGCGACGACCCCGGAGGCCGCGACGTGGGCGGAGAGCTGGAACGCGAGCAAGCGCGCGGCGAAGCGCGTGTGGCCGGTCACGCGCCGCTCCCAGCCGGGGGCGGGGCAGACGGGGTCACAACCATAGGAAATGTAAGGAAAAAGGTCGTCCCTACGCCGATCTCGCTCTCCAGACGGATCGTGCCCCCGTGCGCGAGCACGAGGCGGCGCGCGATCGCGAGGCCGAGGCCCGAGCCGCGGCGCCTGCCCCGCTCGTCGGTCGTCTGCCGGTAGTCCTCGAACACGAGCGACTGCTCCTCGGGCGCGATGCCCCGGCCCGTGTCGGAGACCGCGATGGCGACCGCGCGGCCCTCCACGCCCAGCGTGACCGCCACGGTGCCGCGCTCGGTGAACTTCACGGCGTTGCTCACGAGGTTGCCCACCACCTGGCGCAGGCGCCGCGGATCGACGTGCGCGAACAGCGGGCCGTCGCCCCGGACCTCGAGCTCGAGCGGGCGCCCGCCGAGCGACAGGCGGGCCTCGCGCACGACGTCGGTGCAGACGTGGACCACGTCCACCGCGGAGACCGCGAGCTTGAGCTGCCCGCTCTCGATCGCGGAGAACTCGAGGATGTCGTTGATGAGCGACAACAGGTGCTGCCCCGAGCCGCGGATCTGCTCCACCTCCTCGCGCGCGGCCGGCGACAGCGGCCCGTCGACCTCCTGCACGAGCAGATCGGAGAACCCGAGGATCGCGTTCAGGGGGCTGCGCAGCTCGTGGCTCACGGCCGCGAGGAACGCCGCGCGGTCGCGATCGGCCGCCCGCGCCCGAGAGAGGTGGTCGTGGTAGGCGCGCTCCGCCGACGTGAAGCGCACGACGAGACGGTTGAACGCCACGGCCAGCCCGCCGATCTCGTCGATCGCGCGCACGGGCACGAGCTCGCCCGTGGGGGCCGAGCGGACCTGCGCCATTCCCTCGATCCTCCGCGTCAGAAAATCGATGTCGCGGCCCGCGTCGCGCGTCACCGCGAAGGCGACCGCCGCCGCCGCGAACACGAGCAGCGTGGTCAGCGCGATGAGCGAGTCGATGAGGCGTGACTCTCCCTCCGCCGCGGGCGGCCGCCGCGCCACGAGCACGAGCCACGGCCCCGCGCGCACGCGCCGCGCGACGAAGTACGCCGCCCCGAGCCGCGTCGACGTGTCGCCCGTCCCCCGCTCGAGCCACCGCGCCACCTCGGCGCGCTCGACGCCGCCGAGCGACGCGTCGACGAGCACGGCGCCGTCCGTGTCGACCAGGAAGCCCTCGGCCGCGGTGCGCCGCACCGCGAGGCGCAGCGCCCGCTCGCGACCCTCGGCGGAGAGCGGCGCGAGCCGCGCGGCCAGCACGTCGGTCAGCGCCTCCACGCGCGCGCGCGCGTCTTGCTCCGAGGCGGCCCGGAGCTGCCGTACCCCGAGCGCCCCGATGGCCAGCGCGAGCAGGAGGCCGAGGGCCACCACCACCAGCGGCGCGAGCGCGGCGAGCGACACGGGGCGCCCGGGGCGCCGGAGCGAGGGCGCGGCGGTCTTTTCGGCGATCGGGCTCACGGCGCCGCTGAGCATCGCACGCGGGCCGGGGCGCCCGCGAGCCGCGCCGCGTCGTTGAACGGCGGGAAGGAATGCGGCACCGTAGAAGTTGGCCCCGCAGCGCCTGCTCGGCTACTGGCGTCACGTCGGCGAGCCATGACGCGAGTGCGCCAACACACCGCGGCACTATTTTTCCGCGATTTCGTCCTTTACCGATCGCGATTCTCTCGTCATAGACACCCCTTCACCGGCACCGGGAGGAGACGACCGCATGACCTCGACGGCACGACGCTCACCACCGCCCCTTCCCACGCGGGATCTTCGGCAGCGTCCTGTCAAACGTGAGTCGCGCGAGCGCGATCCCCTGGCCGAGTCGGGCGTGGTCCCCGCGGCGAGGGTCCCCCACGACATCCTCCTCCCCGCCACGCGGAGCCCCGTCCGCCTCGTCTCGATCAACACCGTCAAGCCTGCGGCGGCCTCCAGCGTGACGCTCTGCGTCTTCGGGTGGCACAACGTCCAGCCGGGCGTGCTCTCCTGGGTCTTCGCCAGCCTCGAGGCGGCGCTACACGCGGTGCGCGCCATGCGCAACGCGGTCGACTGGGTCGTCCTGGAGGGCAGCCGGGCGGTGGTCGACCTCACGCGCCTCGACGGCGTCCTCGCGATGAGCCCGTAAGCCACGCGAGCGCCGCGCGCGCCGCGCGCGAAGAACGACTCGAGACAAAATGAGAGCGGGCGCCGCGTCGAGTGACGGGCGCCCGCTCCAACGTGCGGCGACGTCAGGACGACGTCGTCGCGCGCTCCCTCACTGGATGAGGTCCTTGAGGGCCTTGAGGGCCGTGGCGCGGACCTTCTTGGAGGCCGGCTTCCCCTTGATGGTGATCGCCTCGCCGGTGAACGGGTTCTTGCCCGGGCGGTCCTTCGTGGCGGGCTTCTTCACCGACTTGAGCTTGAGGAGCCCCGGGATCACGAACTCGCCCGGGCCGCGGGAGCCGAGCTGCTTCTTGATGAGATCCGTCAGTCCGTCAAACACGCGAGAGACGCTCTTCTTGTCGAGCTCCGCGCTCTCCGCAATATCCGAAATTACCTGGGCCTTGGTCATCCGCTTCGCTGCAGCCATTTGCGCTTCCTCCTGTTGGAACCTATGCGCTCAATCACCGATTCTTTCGCGTGTTCAGGGCGGGGTGCGAGGGCTCGGGGCCAGCGGACCGACGCTGAAGACTCGATTCGCCTCGCGCAGGGAGCTTAAAAAAAGCGCCTATCTGCGCGGGCTGGACACATGGCTAGCATCGGGCATTCACCCCTCGCAAGGGAAAATTCGCACGTTTTGGGCGAATTCTCGCCGCGGGAGCCGGGAAAATAGGGGCCAACGTCGCACAGTGTCATCCGTTCAGTGGGTCGCGAGCGCGGGGCTGGCGTGGCCGTTGGGCGATTGCGCCGGGCGCCTTTCTCTTCTTTGTGCGCGCCGCGCGCCCCTTGGCAGCCGCGGGAGGTGGCGCCGCGGCCGCCTCGGCCGCCTCGCAGAGCCGGGCGGTCTCCTTCCGCATGAGGCGGTCCTCCTTGAGCGTCTGGTGGTCGTACCCGAGCAAGTGGAGGAGGCCATGGGCGAGCAACATGGTGAGCTCGCCCACCAGGGGGCGCCTCGCGGCGCGCGCTTGGCGCCTCGCCGTGGGCACGGACACCACCACGTCGCCGAGCAGCCCGGTCGGGAGCGCGCCGAACTCGCCCTCGCTGAGCGCGAACGCCAAGACGTCGGTCGGCTTGTCGAAGCCGCGGTATTGAAGGTTTAGTTTGTGTATTTGAGTGTCGTCAGTTAGGAGGAATGATACTTCGTCGTTATCGATTTGACGCGCACGCATCATGGCCTCGATGCGGACGCGCAGGTCGCGCCGGCTCACGCCCTCGTGGGGCCCTCGTACGATGCTCAAGCGAAAAGGCATGACAAACTCTCCTCCCGCGCCCGCTAGCGGGCGGCGCCGGCTGCGATATCGTTCGCACGTTCTGCCCTGACGCCCGCTTGATGCCCATCGAAATGGCCACGTCTTCTCCTTCTTCCGCGCCCGCGCCCGCGCCCGCCTCGCAGCCCGCCCTCGGCGCGCCGCGCGCCGCGCTGCCGTTCGCGGTGTGCACGCTGGTGCCGGCCTACCAGGCCTCGAAGACGCTCGCGGCCGTCGTCCACGACCTGCGCCGCGAGATCCCCGAGGCCTCCGCCGGCGCACGCATCCTGGTGATCGACGACGGCTCGACCGACGGCACCGGCGCGCTCGCCCACGAGCTCGGTTGCACGGTCATCGCCCACGGGGAGAACCGCGGCAAGGGCGCGGCCTTGCGCTCGGGGCTCGCCACCGCGCGGGCGCTCGGCTACGCGGCGGCGCTCTCGGTGGACGCGGACGGCCAGCACCCGGCGGGCTCCGCGCGCCAGGTGCTCTACGCGTCGCGCGATCCAGAGGCGCTGGTGCTCGGGGTGCGTGACCTGGAGGGGGCGGGCGCGCCGCGCAAGAACCAGGTGTCGAACCGCATCTCCAACTTCTTCCTCTCGCTGTTCGCGGGCCAGCCCCTCGCCGACACGCAGTGCGGCCTGCGCAGGTACCCCGTCCTTCGCACGCTCGCCCTCGCGGGCCGCGCGCCGGGGTACGCGTACGAGTCGGAGCTGCTCCTCCGCGCGGTCGAGGCGCGGCTGCCGCTCGTCGAGACGCGCGTGCCCGTCCTCTACCCGCCGGGCGAGCTCCGCGTGACGCACTTCGACTCGGTCCGCGACCCCGCCCGCATCGTCGTGAGCGTGCTCTCCACGCTCCACGACCTGTCGCGAGCCCGCGCTCGGCGCGGGCCTCGCGGAACCGCGCGGTGAGCCTGCTCGCGAGGCACCGCAGGAAGCTCATCGCGCTCGCGTCGCTCGTGGCGGCGCCGCTCGCCGCCCATGGCCTCGTGGGGGTCGTCGTCCGCGTCGTACCGCCCGCGATCACGCTGCCCGCGCTCGAGCGTCGCGAGGTGGGGGGCGTCGTCACCGTCGGCGCCGGCCGTGCGACGCGCGCGCGTGGGGTGATCGAGGCGCACCTCGCGGGCACCCCCGAGGAGATCGGCGCCCAGCACTCGGCCCTGCTCTACGGGCCCATGGTGGAGAACGAGCGCGACCTGTGGGCGGGCTTCGCGGCCGCCGTGCCCTTCGCGCCGGCGAGGGTGGCGATGTTCGACTTCGGGCGCGTCCTCCACCGGAACGTCGACGCGAACTTCCCGGACGAGCGCCGCCGCGCGCTCGCCGCGCAGGCGGCGCGCTTCTCTCCCGACCCCTACGCGGGCAGGCTCCCCACGTACGAGCGCATGGTGTTCCTCCACGCGCTCTACGACATCTCGCTCGGCTTCGAGGGCTCGCCGCTGCTCGGGTGCTCGGCGTTCGGGCTCGGCGGCGCCGCCACGGCCGACGGGCACACGCTCGTGGCGCGCGCGTTCGACTTCGACGTCGCCGACGTCTTCGACCGCGACAAGGCGGTCTTCTTCGTGAAGCCCGAAGGCGCGATCCCCTTCGCGAGCGTCTCTTGGCCGGGCCTCGTGGGCGTGCTGACGGGCATGAACGCGGAGGGCGTGTTCGTGTCGGTGAACGGCGCGCGCGCGCGCGAGCCCGAGACCCGCGGCGTGCCCGTGGTGCTCTCGCTGCGCGAGACGCTCGAGCGCGCGCGCACCACCGAGGAGGCGACGCGCCTGCTCGCCAGCCAAGAGGTCATGGTGTCTCACCTCGTGTTCGTCGCGGACGCGCGCGGCGCGTTCGCCGTGGTCGAGCGCGCCCCGCACGCGCCGGCGCACGTCGTGACGCGGTTCGCGGATCCGGCGCGCGTGGCGCTCACGAACCACTTCGAGGGGCCGCTCCGCGACGATCCGCGCGACCAGGCCGTGCGCGCCAAGTCGACCACGCTGGCGCGGCGGGCGCGCCTCGACGAGCTCCTGGCGGCGGTGCCCGCGGGCTCGGCCACGCCCGCGTCGACGCTCGCCATGCTCCGCGACCACACGTGCGCGCGCGCCGAGAGCTCGTGTGCGCTGGGCGACCGCCGCACCATCGACGCGCTCATCGCGACGCACGGTGTCATCGCGGACACGACGGCCCGCACGTTGTGGGTGAGCGCTGGGCCCCATTTGTCGGGGAGATTCATCGGGTTCGACTTGTCGCGAGAGCTTGCTACGAATGTTGTGGCGGCTCCGCCCGTCCAACGGGACCTCCCCGAGGACGCCCTGCTCCACGACGCCGCCGGCTACGCCGCGGGCCGACGGCGCGCGGGGGGCCCGCTCCTCGCTCCGCCGCCTCCAAGCCCCTGACCATGCGCCCCTCCTCCGGCACGCCCCGTTTTCCCGCCCCGCCGACCGCCGCGCTCGCCACCGTTCGCCGCCGCGAGCTCCTCGTGGGGATCGCCGCGGTCGCGAGCGCAGAGCTCGCGGGGCGCGGCGCCCGGGCCGACGAGGCGGAGCGGCACCCGGTAGTGGGCGCGCAGCTCGAGGCGCTGTTCCGGGAGGTCGCGCAGGCGCGCCGCGGGGTGCGCACGTTCAGCGGCCCGTTCACGCAGACACGGAAGCTCGGGCTCATGAAGGCGAAGGTCACCTCTCAGGGGCGGGTCACGCTGGTGCTCCCCGACCGCCTGCGGTGGGAGCTTCTGCCGCCGGACGAGGTCACGTACTGGGTCACCCCGGAGGGCCTCGCCTACCGCAACCGCTCGAGCCAGGGGGCCGTGGGCACGAGCGACGCGCGCGCGCTGTCGGAGGGCCTCGAGGACCTCCGGGCCATGCTCGGCGGCGAGCTCGCCGGCCTCCGCAAGCGCTACGAGGTCTCGGCCTACACGCGCGGCGACGACGCGGTGTTCGAGGCGCGGGCGCGCACGTCGCCGTCTTCGTCGCCCTCGCCGCGTGGGCTCGCGTCGTTCTCGTTCGGCGTCGGCAAGGACCGCGCCCGCCCTACGTTCGCGTCGCTCGTCGAGCGCAACGGCGATCGGAGCGACATTCGCTTCGGCGAGCTCCGCCTGAACGTCCCGGTCGAGCCGCGCACGATGCACCTCTGAGGGGCGCGGGCCGCTCCCAAGCGGACGACGCCTAGCGCGTGCCGGTCAGCGGCTGGACTTCTCGACCCGCAGGCGCGCCATCGACCAGCGGGCCACCTCGAGGGCGTGGTCGAGCTGCGCGAGCAGCTCGCGGTGCTCCGACTCCGACTCCGGGCTGGGCGGGCACCGCGACGTGATGCGACGGCTGGGGAGCTCTTCTTCTGGTTCTGCGGCTTGCGCGTCGTCGAGCGTGGCCATCGGTGCCTCCGCCCCCGGCCCAGCAAGACCCGCGCCACTCGGCCGCCCCACAGTCTCTCGCGTTGCGGTGCGCTGGCAGGGCGCGACCTTGCAAGGCTGCAACGCGCGGCCCAGCCGTGCAATGGGGCGCGCCGCTCGCGGCGGCCTCGTCGCGCCGAACTTGGCCCGCGTCGGCCTTGTTGCCCAATGTGCGTGCATGAACATGCGCTCCGAGGCCTCCCCCTCCCTCCCCGCGCAGCCCGAGCGGCGGCGCCATCGCGTGTATCTCACACGCAACACCGAGTACCACTTCCGCGACGGGTTCTGCGTCGCCGTCCGCGACCGACGGTCGGGAAGCTTCCTGCCCGGGCACCTCGCGCTCCGGCGGCGCATCCAGGGCTCGCTCCGCTTCCACACGAACGGCGCGATCGTGCCGAACCCCGGCGAGCCCGAGGCCGGCGAGGCCCTCTGCTTCTCGCAGGGCGAGCGCGACCTCGTGACGAGCCCGCTCGAGTCGGTGGAGCGCCCGCCGCGCGAGCTCGTGCTCGCGTACCCGACGCTGCCGCCGGGCCGCCCGAAGCGAAAGCGCTGAACGCTCGACGCTTCTCAACGAGCGAATTTCTTGCGAGGCTGCGGGTCCGATGCTCGCGGTCCCCTCACGCGCCGAAGCCCGCGGGCGCCCGCTCGAGAGCGCCCGGCTCGTGCTCACCCCGCTCGATCCCCTCGACGCGCGCGAGATGTGGTCCGCCGTGGAGGCCTCGCGCGCCCACCTCGAGCCGTGGCTCCCGTGGGTGCCCTACACGGTCGACCTCGAGTCGACCCTGCGCTACGCCGACTCGAGCGCGTCGGACTGGGACCTCGGCCGCGGCTGCCGGCTCGCCATCCGCGAGCGCGCCACCCGGCGGTTCGTGGGCGTCGTGGGGCTCGAGGCCCTGTCACACCTGCACGAGAACGCGGATCTCGGCTACTGGCTGCGCCTCGACTGCGCGCGGAGGGGCTACATGACCGAGGCCGCCAACCAGGTGGTCGTGTGGGCCTTCAGCGTGCTCCGCGCGCACCGCGTCCGCGTGGCCGCCGCGACCGACAACCACGCGTCGCTCGGCGTCATCCGCCGGCTCGGGTTCCGCCTGGAGGGCATCGCCCGCGAGGCCGAGCGCTGCCACGGCCGCTGGCTCGACCACGCGATGTTCTCGCTGCTCGCGACCGACGCACGAAGCGTGTAGTTTACATGGTCAGGCGGGGCCGCCGGCGCGCAGCCCGTCGACGAGCGCCCGCAGGCGCGGGATGCCCGACACAGCCCGAGAGCCGTACCAGCAGATGTCCTTCCCGCTCGTGCGGACCACCGCGCCGCGCCGCGCGGCCGGGGTGTCCTGCGCGAGGAACACGCGGGCGTCCTCGTCGGAGAAGGGGTGGGGCTCGTCGGGGAGCAGGACCAGCTCCGGGGCGCGGGCGACCACCTCCTCGAGGGTGATGCGAGGGTAGCGCGTGTCGCGCCCGGCCACCTGCTCTGGCGGCAGCGGCGCTCGCTTGCCTAGGTCGGCGGCGAGCGGGTAGCGGCGTTCGCGATCGGCGAACACGTTCGCCGCCCCCGCGAGATCGAGCGCGTCGCTGATGTAGGTGTGGTCGTGGATGGTCATGAGCGGGTCCATCCAGATGGGGCAGAAGGTGCCGAGCGGCGCGCGCCTTCCGCGCTCCGCCTCCGCCTCGCGGAGCATGGCGTATCCCTCGCGCACGAGGTCGCGCACCGCGGGGTCGCGCTCGACGTGGAACGCGCGCGCGAGCCTCGCCATGTGGGCGATGCCCTGCGCGACGCGCGTCGGGAACGCGATGAAGACGCGCACGCCCCGCTTCACGAGCTTCTCGAGGTCGGCCTTCGTGTTCTCCTCCTTGTTGGCGAGCACGAGGTCGGGCGCGAGATCGCACACGTCGTCGAGCCGCGGGTTCTTCGTGCCGCCCACCGAGGGCACGCCCGCCACGAGGGCCTCGGGTAGCTCGCAGTAGTCGGTGCGCCCCACGAGCGCCCCCCCGACGCCGAGGTCGGCGAGCGTGAGCGTGTCGCTGGGCACGAGCGACACCACGCGCTTCGGCGCCACGTTGAAGATGTGCTGGCGCTGCAGCTCGTCGAAGAGGATGTTCATCGTCCGTGCGTCTACTCGAAGTCGTCAGGTGGCGGCAGGGGGGGCGGCCCGCCGTCCGCGTGCGGGCCCACGAGGGCCGCGCACTCGGCCCACGCGGCGTCCGAGCAACGGCGCCGCGAGCGCGCCACACACGCCACGATACCCTCGGCCTGGCGCTCGACCACGCGGTCGAGCACGAACTCGCAGCCGCGCGCGCACTCCGCCTCCGAGCACGCCGCGCCGGCCCGCGCCGCGCAGGTCGCCACGCACTGATCGACGGGGTGGGGCGGACGCGCGGGCGCGGGACACGCCGCGAGCGTGGCCGCGCCGAACGCGAGCGCGCCGAGGCAGAGCGCCGCTGCGACCGCGGACGAGGGCTCGGCGCGGCGGCTCATGGCGCGGGCGCCTCGCGCTCGAGCGTGAGAAACTCGACTCCGTCGGTCTCACCGGCGGCGCGCGAGGTCTCGTGGAACCCCGCGAGCTCCTCGAGCGGGAAGAACACGTCGCCCGCCACGTCCCGGTGGAGGCGCGTGAGGAACACACGCGTGGCCCGAGGCAGCGCCTCGCGGTAGAGGGCGGCGCCCCCGATGACGCGTGGCTCCTCATCGCGCTCCCACGCGAGCTCGAGGGCCCGGTCGAGCGAGGCCGCGAGCTCGCAGCCCGGCGCCTCGAGCGCGCCGTCGCGGGTGACGACGATGTTCCTTCGACCGGGCAGCGGCCGACCGATGGACGCGTAGGTCTTGCGCCCCATGACCACCGCGTGCCCCCACGTCATCTGCTTAAAGTGTCTTAAGTCCTCAGGAATATGCCACGGCATGCCGCCGTCGTGGCCGAGCACCCCGCCGTTGGCGACGCAAGCCACGAGCGCGAGGGGCCTCACACGCTCACCTCGGCGCGGATCGCCGGGTGCGGGTCGTAGCCCTCGAGCGCCACGTCTTCGAGGCGGTAGTCCCACGGCTCCTTCGGCGGGCCGAGGACCGTGAGCGAGGGCAAGGCGCGGGGGGCGCGCGCGAGCTGGGTGCGGGCCTGCTCGAGGTGGTTCAGGTAGAGGTGAGCGTCGCCGAAGGTATGCACGAACTCACCCACGCGGAGCCCGGTCGCGTGGGCGAGCAGGTGCGTGAGGAGCGCGTAGCTCGCGATGTTGAAGGGCACGCCAAGGAAGAGATCGGCGCTGCGCTGGTAGAGCTGGCACGAGAGCTCACCGTCCTGCACGTAGAGCTGAAACAGCGTGTGACACGGGGGCAGGGCCACGAGATCGGCCTCGCGCGGGTTCCACCCGGTGACGATCATGCGGCGGCTCGTGGGGCGCTCGCGCAGCTCGCGGACGACGCGCACGATCTGGTCGGTGCCGTCGGCCAGGTAGCCCTGCGGGGTCGGCGTGGCGCCGAAGTTTCGCCACTGGTGCCCGTAGATGGGGCCGAGCTCGCCCGCCTCGCGGCCGAAGCGCGCCGTCTGCTCCGGTGTCGCCCACTCGTCCCAAATGCGCACGCTGTCGGCCTTCAGCGCCGCCGTGTGGGTCTCGCCGCGGAGAAACCAGAAGAGCTCGAGCGCGACGGAGCGAAAGTGGACCTTCTTGGTGGTGAGCAGCGGGAAGCCCGCGCGCAGATCGACGCGCAGCTGGTGCCCGAAGATGCCGAGCGTGCCGGTGCCGGTGCGGTCGTCTCGACGCTTGCCCCGCGTGAGCACGAGCTCGAGGAGGTCCTTGTAGCTCTGCATCCGCGGCGACTCTAGCAGCGCGGCGCGCGCGCTTCCAACGCCAGGCGCGCGCTCGGGCGGAACGCAGCTCCGCCGATCCGGAACCGTCCGAAGGCGAGGGCGGGAGCCGCGGGATTTCGGGCTCGATTCACCCTAGTTGAGGGCCATCAGCGAGACGACCTTGAAGGCGCCCTTCTGCACGACGAACTCTTCGCGGCGCGACCAGCCCCGCGCGCCCACGGCGACGGTGTGGCGCCCCGCGGGCAGGCGCACGCGGCCGAACACCACGCGGGCCGGGAGGGTCTCCCAGCTCCGCGTGTCGGGCGTGTCGGCCGCCGTGAGCGCGGCCTGCGTGAACAGCGAGAGCAAGGTGCCGATGAGATCGCCGTTCTTGCCGCCCGCCGCGCTGCCCACCGCGCCCACCGCCGAGCCCGCGGCGTAGCGCGCGATCATCCGCGTGATGGCGCTCGCGATGATGCGGCCCTCGATGCGCTCCCATGCGCGCCGCACCTCGCGCGAGACGTCGGCGACCTGCGAGAGCTCCACGTAGCGCCCGTCGAGCTGCGCGGAAGGCGTGGCGTACGACCCCTGCCCCGGCGCGAGCCGCGGGAAGTTGATCCACGTGACGAGCCCCTGCGCCGCGAGCTTGTTGGCGGCCGCGACGTCCGGGCCGTGCACGTGGCCGGCGGCGAGCGTGAGCGCGAGGCCGATGGGGACCCGCTCGGCGACCTTGTGGGGCACACGGCCGTGGCCGATCACGATGAGCACGTCACCCGTGTCGGGATCGGCGGGCGCGTCGCCCGCGCCGCCGGCGCCTTGGGCGAGGGCCGTGAGGCGGGGGCTCGAATAGTTTCCGCGCGAGAGGAGATCGCGCACGGCCGGGGCGAGCGCGGGGTACGCCCCGAACGCGAGGGCCTCGTCGTAGTAGCGGAGCGCCTCGTCGGTGTCGCCCGACTTCTCGAACGCGAAGCCGGCGAGCACGCCGCCGAGCGCGAGCATGCCGTTGTCGGACTCCTTGAGCACGTCGCGGAGGTAGCGCGTCATCACCGACAGGCGCCGCGCCTCCACCTTGGCCCCCGAGAGATCGCCGGTCTCCAGGTAGTTCAGCATGTTGAGCGCGTTGATGAGCAGCTTCTCATGCGGCGGGGCGACGTATTTGCCCGCGGAGTCGCTGAAGACCCACGTGCCGATGGCGTCGAGCGACGACTTCGACAGGTCGAGCATGTCGATCGCCTTGTCGGCCGCCTGGAAGTCGCGCTTGCTGTCGTCGAACGCGAGGATCGACTGCTGGATGCTCGCGCGGTCGAGGACGAGCAGCGCGTTGTCGCCGACCACCTCCTTCGGGAGGTCCTTCGAGCCCTTCACCTCCAGCTCCTCGTTCACCGCGGCGAGGGCCGCCTTGGAGTCGCCCTCGTCGAGCGCGGTGCGCATACGGAGCGTGCGCGCCTCGTGGCCACCACAGCCGACGAGGACGAGCGCCCCGGCGGCGATCGACGCGGCCGCGACGCCGCGCGCGAGGCGTGCGAGGGCGCGCACCTAGCGCACCATTTTGGTCACGTAGGCCTTGTGCTGCCAAACGATCGCGCTGGTCTCGACCTCGATCACCTGCATGAACATGAAGTACTGCACACGGCGCGCGTCCTCGCTGCGCTCGTCGGCCGCCTGGACCTTGCCGGTGACGTAGTATTTCACCCCGAGCTGGCGCCCGTACTTGGGCACGCTCGCCTGGTTGAACACGCCGCTCCGGCCGCCCTCGACCTCCGCGATCATCGCGTTCTGGCGCTCGCGGCTGATGAGCTTCACGACCTGCGACTCGATGAGCCACGACTCGGTCTCGCTCAGGATGGCGTCGAGCTGCGAGTCGATGTGCTCGCTCGTGGTGTTCGCGAAGGGGAAGATGGCCACGGTGGCCTGGGGGTTCTGCGTGCGCCACTGGTTCATGATGGGCGCGGCGCGGAGGTTGTTGAGGTTCTCGTGGAGCATCCGCTGGATGTCCTCCTTGTCGAGCCCCGTGCTCATGGCGGCGTTGTCGATGCTCGGCTCCTGGGAGCCACGCACCACCTCGCGCCCACCACACCCGACAGAAAACGCGGCGAACGTCGCGACCGCCGCGATCGCCGAAAACCGCACGAAGCTGGGGAGAAGCGTAACCATCGTCAATCCTCCGAAGGGGGCCCGGCGCCAGTAGCTTGGACGGGGCGCCCGCGTAGAAGATGCAAGATTCGGGCTTCTCTTCCTGCGGTGCAATCCCCGCGCAGCCCGCGCAGGCGCGAACGCCGGTTCACGTTCGAACGCCGACGGCGTGGCTGCAGGGGCCAGAAAAGGCAGAGGCCCTGGATCTCGCGATTCAGGGCCCTCGGCAGCGGGTCGACGTGACCCAGACGTGGAAGAGAGAGGCGAATGTCTTCGGGCAACCGCGGCTCCGTCTTGGGCGCGAGCGACCTGGTCGGCCTCGAACGTTCGGCCCGAGCGCGCCGAGACGTGAGGGACGACTACTTGAGGTTCTGCGTGATCGAGTTCGCCGTGTCGCTGATCTTCTTCAGCAGGTTCGAGAGTGTGCCCCCCGCGCGGACGGAGGTGCGGACACGGAGGCGGACGACGCCTGGCTGGTGCTGGGAGGCTTGCGGGGGCTTGTGCATGGCGGTCCGATAGCGCGCCTCGAAGGCGAGCGCAAGGGACGTACCCGCGCTCGCCGCCCGGGAGACCACAGCCTGGCGCACGCGCAACCCAACCGGCGGCCCAGCGCGGCCCCGGGATCCGGGCGCGCCCCCGAGGTGTACGCTCACGGCGTGGGCTTGGTCACGCCGCTGAACGCGCTCCTCGGGATCCGCGCCCCCATCGTGGTGGGCCCGATGACCGCGGTCAGCGACGCGGGGCTCGTGATCGCCGCGGCCGAGGCCGGGATCGTCGCCGGCCTGCCGCCCCACAACTACCGCACGCTCGAGGGCTTCGTCGGGGCGCTCCGCGAGATCCGGGCGAGGACGCGCGGCCCGTTCGCCGTGAACCTCATCGTGAACCGCGCGAACGTGTTGCTGCGCGGGCAGCTCGACGCGGCGCTCGAGGCCGAGACGCCGATCTACATCACGTCGCTCGGCGATCCCTCGGAGGTCATCCGCCGCGCGCACGCCGCGGGCGCGAAGGTGGTGTGCGACGTGTCGACCGTCGCCCACGGGCTCAAGGTGCGCGACGCCGGCGCGGACGCGCTCAACGCCGTCGTGGCGGGCGCGGGCGGGCACGCGGGCCACATCTCGCCGTTCGCGCTCGTCCCGGCGCTCGTCGATCGCGTGGGCTTGCCCGTGATCTGCGCGGGCGGCGTGGCGGACGGGCGCGGGCTCGCGGCGGCGCTCGCCCTCGGCGCGTGCGGCGTCCAGATGGGCACGCGCTTCATCGCGTCGCGCGAGTGCGCGGCGGACGAGGGCTGGAAGCGGGCGATCGTCGAGGCGACGGCGGACGACGTCGTCCTCACCGAGCGCTTGTCGGGGGTGATGGGCTCCTACCTCAAGACGGATGACCTCACGCGGCTGGGGACCGAGCTCCCGCTGCCCCTGCAGCTGCTGATGCGCGGCCGGCGGACGCGCGGCCCCACCCAGAAGCTCATGATGGTGCTCGCGTCTCGCCGCATGGGGGCCGTCCGGCGGGGCGAGCGCGCCCTCTGGAGCGCGGGGCAAAGCGCAGATCTCGTTTGCGAAATTCGGTCGGTCGCCGAGATCGTCGAGGCGATCCTCGCGGAGCACGCCGCGCGCCCGGCGTGAACCGGTGCGGCGCGCGCTCAGCGGAGGTGGGTCACGGCGCGAGGGCCCGCTCGAGGGCGCCCGAGAGCACCGGCGCGTCGCTGGCCCCCTCGACGCGCTCCACGCCGATCCAGAGCGTCGGGAGGCCGTGGCCCCCGGACGCCTTGAACTCCTCCGAGTCGGCGAGGATGCGCGCGTCGGTGGAGGGGTCCTTCACGCAGGCGCGGTACGCCTCGAGGTCGACGCCAGCCGCCTTCGCGAGGTCCTCGCAGCCCCGCGGGTCGAGGTCGGAGGGGGGCGTGGCGAAGAGGGCGTCAGCGACCTCGTCGCCCTTGCCGAGCTTGTCGGCGCACACGCTCGCGCGCGCGGCGTTGATGGCGTTCAGGTGCATGGGGAGCGGCACCTGCTTGCGAGCGACACGGACCCGATCCGCGTGCCGCTTGAGGAGCGGCGCGAGCTCCTTGTGGTTGCGCCGACACCAGGGGCATTCGAAGTCGACGAAGTCGACGACCGTGGCCTTGCCGGGGGCGGTCTTGGCGAGCTCGGCGCGGATGGCCGGGGGCACCGCGGGCTTGACGACGAGCGAGAGCGCCCCCGGCACGACCATCGAGGCCGAGAGGAGCCCTGCCGTGGCCATCGACGCGCCGCGGCCGGGCGGCGGGTCCCAGGCCGAGCGGTAGCGGAGCACGACCGCGGCGAGGAGCAGCACGGCCGACACGTCCGAGACGACGCAATAGGGGCAGAGCTGGTGCATGCGAAACTGCACGCCGAGCAGCGCCACCGAGACGACCGCGGCGAAGGTGGCCAGGCACGCCTGCGCGAAGCGGACCTGAGCGCCACGGAGACCGGTGAGCACCCCGAGCATGACGAACGCGGCCACGCCGAACGCGGGCGTTGGGACGCCAGCGACGTGCGCGAACACTGTGCGCTTCACGGCGTCGCAGCCGCCGCCCTGCGCGCAAAAGATGGGCACGGGACGAGTGTAGTCTACAAGCAGTACCGTGCTGGCGGCGAGGGCGAAGAGTGCCGGCACGAGGAGCGAGGCCCAGCGGGCAGCGTCGTTGGCGCGCATCGAGGTGGTCTCTTCCTTCGCCCGCGGCGCGAGAGAACGCAAGGGCGACGACCGCGACCGAGCTTTGTCGCCGCTCGTTTCTCGCGTATCGCTCGTCGCGATGACCTCTTCGAATGGCACCCTGCCCACGCTCCCCAGCCGCGCCGCGATCCTCGAGCTCTTGGCCGAGAAGGATCACGCCGTCCACGCGCACGAGATCGGGATGACGCTGGGGGTGCCGGAGGCGTTGTACCCTGGGCTGCTCCGGCTCCTCGACGACCTCGTGTTCGACGGCCTGCTGTCAGCCCGCGACGGCCACAAGTTCCGCACGAGCTCGCGGGGCCGCGCCCGCGAGCAGGCCATCGCGGAGCGGCGCCTCGCGACGAAGCCCGCGCCTGCCTCGCCCTCGCCGGGGGACAAGCGGGGCGCGGTGCCCAAGGGGCTCCCGCGAAAGGAGCGGGCCCCGGCGGCGACCCCCGCGACCGCGGCCACCCCACCGGCCGCCCGACCGGAGGCCACCCCGCGCCGCGAGCTGCGCCGCGGCGAGCGCGAGGGCGCGCTCAGCGTGAACGCCCGCGGCTTCGGGTTCGTCTCCGGCGGCGAGAAGGGCGACGACGTCTACGTGCCGGAGGAGGCGCTCGCGGGCGGCCTCCACGGCGATCGCGTGATCGTGCGCATCGTCGGGCGCGGGCCACGCGGAGCGGAGGGGCGCCTGGTCGAGGTGCTCCAGCGCGGCTCGCCCCGGGTCGTCGGCACGCTGCGACGCCGCGGCAGCTCGGCGTGGCTCGAGCCCGACGACACGCGCATCCGTGGCCCCATCCACCTCACGTCGAGCGTGGACGCCGCCGGCGAGGAGGGCAACAGCGGGCGCGACGGGCAGGCCGCGGTCGTGCGCATCACGCGCTTCCCCGAGAGCCCAAACGAGGCCCTCGAGGGGAAGATCGAGGCGGTGCTGGGCACGCCGGGCGAGCTGTCGGTCGAGGCCGCCAAGCTCCTCGTCATGGCGCAGATCCAAGAGGTGCACAGCGACGCGGCCATCGCGGAGGCGGAGCGTTTCGGCGCCGAGGTGCCGGAGGAGCTGCTCGTTGGGCGTGAGGACCTCACCCACCTCCCGCTCCCGACGATCGACCCGCGCGACGCGCGCGACCACGACGACGCCGTGTGGGTCGAGCGCACCGACGACGGCGGCTACCGCGCGGTGATCGCCATCGCCGACGTGTCGTCGTACGTGCGCCCGGGCTCCGCGCTCGACGACGAGGCGCGCGCGCGGGGCTGCAGCATCTACCTGCCCGAGCGCGCGATCCCCATGCTCCCGCGCGCCCTCTCGTCGAGCCTCTGCTCGCTCTTGCCGGGGGTCACGCGGCTCTGCCTGGCGGTCGACGCGCGGCTCGACGCCGCGGGAAACGTCAAGAGTTTCAAGGTGGTGCGCGGCTTCATGCGCAGCCAGGCGAAGCTCTCCTACGAAGACGTGGCGGTCACGCTCGGCTTCCTCGGCGACGAACCCGAGAGCGCGGCGGCCACCGCGCTCCGCCCAGGCCTGGAGATCGCCTACGAGCTCTCGCGGGTGCTCCGCGGGCGGCGCATGGAGCGCGGCGCGCTCGACTTCGAGCTCCCCGAGCCCAAGATCACGCTCGAGGCGGGGCTGCCCGTGGCGGTCACCAAGCGCAGCCAGAACCCGGGGATCAAGAAGGCCTATTCGCTCATCGAGGAGCTCATGCTCCTCGCCAACGAGGTGGTCGCCGGCTGGCTCGTCGAGCGAAACCTCCCGTCGCTCTTCCGCGTGCACCTCCCGCCGGACGAGACCAAGCTCCAGAAGCTCGGAGTGATGTGCGCGGAGCTCGGGGTCGAGTTCGACGTGGAGCACACGAAGGACCCGAAGGCGCTCGCGGGCCTGCTGAAGACCTTCGCCAAGCACCCGCTCTCGGCCGTGCTGAACTCGCTCCTGCTCCGCTCGATGAAGCAGGCCACCTACGACGTGCAGAACCTCGGTCACTTCGGCCTCGCGTCGAAGGCCTACCTGCACTTCACCTCGCCCATCCGCCGCTACCCCGACGTGTGGGTGCACCGCACCGTGCACGCGCTGGTGCTCGGCGAGCGGCCCGAGCGCGACGCGAACGTGCTCGGCGAGGCGGCCGTGATGTCGTCGCAGAACGAGCGCAAGGCGATGGAGGTCGAGCGCGGCATCGTCGACCTTTACCGTGCATACTACATGAAAGATCACCTCGGAGAGCGCTTCGTCGGGCGGGTGTCCGCGGTGGTGGGCAGCGGCGTCTTCGTGGCGCTGGACGAGCCGTTCCTCGAGGTGCTCGTGCGCGTCGAGGACCTTGGCGGGCTCGACTACGAGGTCGACGACTCCGGGCTCCGCGTGGTCGGCCGGCGCTCGGGCGACGTCATCTCGCTGGGCGACGGGATGCTGGTCGAGGTCATCGACGTGTCGCTCCTGCGGCGCACCGTGCTCGGCAAGCGGGTCGCGGGCACGAAGGCCGAGCGGCTCGGCCTCGCCAAGCTCCACGAGCGGGCGCCGGGCTCCGACGACGACGGCTCCGGGCGAGGCGGGGCACCCTCGCGCCATCGCAACAAGAAGCCCCCGAAGGGCTCGAAGAACCGCGTGGTCGGCTCGAGGACGCCGCGCTCGCCCGGCGCGAAGGCCGCGGCGGCCGGGGGCGCGCGAGGCGCGAGCGGCGGCCCGCGCAAGGCGAGC
>CAZHGG010000007.1:0-27057 GCA_964531755.1 uncultured Polyangiaceae bacterium | reverse complement strand
CTAGCAGCACGTTGATAAACTCCCGTCGCCCTCGCGCCGCCGCATCGGCACGGGCTTCGTTGCGATCCTCCGGTGCCTGCTCACCTACAAAAGTAGGCTCCGCCGGCTCCTCGGATCGCGCCTCGCCCGATGCCGCGCGGACGACGCGCGGGCTCGGTCCGTTTATCAGCCGGCGCAGCCCGTTGCTCAACGGTGCTAGACGTTCGCGCGCGCCTCGACTAGGGTGCGCGCGCACGTGTTTCTCACTTTGGCAGACGGATCTCGCTACCAGGGAGTAGGCTTCGGCGGTACACGCGAGTGTCGCGGGGAGGTCGTCTTCAACACCGGCATGACGGGCTACGTCGAGGCCCTGACGGACCCGTCGTATCGCGGCCAGATCCTGGTGCTGACGTACCCACTTCAAGGCAACTATGGCGTGCCGGAGCGGCCGTGGGAGTCCGCCAAGATCCAAGTGCGCGGGCTCGTGGTGACTCGGCACGCGGCGAGCGGGAGCCACCGTCACAGCTTACGGAGCCTGAGCGAGTGGATGGCCGCGGAGGACGTCCCGGGCCTCGCGGGCGTGGACACCCGCCTCCTCACGCGGACGCTCCGGGAACACGGCACCATGACGGGGGCCCTGACACGCGAGCCCGCGGAGCGCCTCGACACAATCGAGGGCGTGGACATGCCGAACGCGGCGCGCGACGCGACGCCACCCGGCATCCTGCGGGAGGGGCCCTCCGACAAGCGGGTCCTGCTCATCGACACGGGAGCGAAGCGGAGCATCACGACGTCGCTCCTCTCTCACGGCCTCGGCGTCGTCCGCGCGCCGTTCTACGAGGACTGGGAGCAGTTCCTCGGTGAGGTCGACGGCGTGGTGCTCTCCAACGGCCCCGGTGATCCCGCGGACCTCATGCCGCTCGTCGAGCGCGTGCGCGGCGTGTTCGCGACGTCACTGCCCATTTTCGGCGTGTGCCTCGGCCACCAGCTCCTCGCGCTCGCCGCAGGCGCGAAGACCTACAAGTTGCCATACGGACACCGCTCGCAGAACCAACCGGTGATGGATCTGTCGCGGCGTCGCTCCTACGTGAGCACGCAGAACCACGGCTACGCGGTCCTGTCCGAGTCGCTCCCGCGCGGGTGGGAGCCGTGGTTCGTGAACCTCAACGACGACACGAACGAGGGGATCCGGCACGGCTATCGCCCCATTCGCAGCGTGCAGTTTCACCCGGAGGCCGCCGCGGGTCCGCGCGACACTGGCTACCTCTTCGATGATTTCGCCGTGCTCGTCTCCGAGCTCAAGCGACCGAGGCGTTCGTGAAACCCCTACGAAATCCACGCCGCGAGCGACCGGGCACGGTGCTCGTGCTCGGCTCCGGCGCGCTTCAGATCGGCCAGGCGGGAGAGTTCGACTACTCGGGCTCTCAGGCGCTCAAGGCGCTCCGCGAGGAGGGCGTCCGCACCATCCTGGTGAACCCCAACATCGCCACGATCCAGACCTCCGACCTGGCCGATGAGGTCTATCTGCTGCCGGTCGAGCCCGAGTTCATCGAGCAGATCATCGTCAAAGAGGCGGTCGACGGCGTGCTGCTCTCGTTCGGTGGCCAGACTGCGCTCACGTGCGGCCTGGCGTTGGAGGAGGCGGGCGTCTTCGCGAAGCACGGCGTGCGCGTGCTCGGCACGCCGGTGCGCTCCATCCGCCTCACGGAGGACCGCGCGCTCTTCAACGCGGAGCTCAGCTCGATCGGCGTCTCGGTCGCGGTGAGCCGCGCGGTGACGTCGGTGGAAGACGCGGTCGAAGCGGCGATCGCGATTGGCTTCCCGGTCATGCTCCGGGCGGGCTTCTCCCTCGGGGGCAAAGGCTCGGCGGTCGCGAGCTCCGCCGAGGAGGTGCGGGAGCTCGCGGCGCGGACGCTCCTCGGGACCGGGCAGGCGCTCGTCGAGGAGTACCTCCTCGGCTGGAAAGAGGTCGAGTACGAGGTCGTCCGCGACGCGAGCGACAACGCGATCACGGTCTGCAACATGGAGAACGTGGACCCCATGGGGATCCACACCGGCGAGTCGATCGTCGTGGCGCCGACGCAGACGCTCGACGACCACGATCACCAGACTCTTCGGGACGTCGCGCTGAAGGTCATCCGGCACCTCGGCATCGTGGGCGAGTGCAACATCCAGTACGCGCTCTCGCCCATCACCGGGGAGTACCGCGTGATCGAGGTGAACGCGCGCCTGTCGCGCTCCTCGGCGCTCGCTTCGAAGGCCACCGGCTACGCGCTCGCATACGTGGCCGCGAAGATCGCCGTTGGCTACGATCTGCACGAGATCCCCAACGGGATTACGCACAAGACGACCGCGTTCTTCGAGCCCGCGCTCGACTACCTCGTCGTGAAGATCCCTCGCTGGGACTTCGACAAGTTCCCGGGCATCGATCGTCGGCTCGGCCCGGAGATGCGCTCCGTGGGCGAGATCATGGCGATCGGGCGGAGCTTCCCCGAGGCGGTGCAGAAGGGAATGCGGATGCTGGAGATGGGGGTCACGGGCCTCTCCGGCTCGGCCTACGTCTTCGACGACCTCGAGCGCGAGCTGCGCGAGCCCACGCCTCGGCGGCTCTTCGCGGTGGTGCAAGCCCTGAAGGGGGGCATGACCATCGATCGCGTGCACGAGCTGACGCACATCGATCGCTTCTTTCTGCACGAGCTCGCGAGGATCGCGGAGCAAGAGCGGCGCCTCGAGGAGGACCCAAGGTGCCTGGAGGAGCTGGGCGCGCTCGCCCGGTGCAAGGAGCTCGGGTTCTCGGACAAGGCCCTCGCCGCGGCGGCCGGGACGCGACCGGACGAAATCGCCGCGCGGCGCCGCGCCGCCGGCGTCGTCCCGCACTTGGCGAAGATCGACACGCTCGCGGCCGAGTATCCGGCGCGCTCCAACTACACGTACCTCACATACGCGGCGTGGGAGCACGAGGTCGCTCCGGTGCCGAAGACGGTCCTCGTGCTCGGCTCGGGGTGCTACCGGATCGGCGCCTCCGTCGAGTTCGACTGGTGCTGCGTGAACGCCGTGATGGCGTGCCGAGAGCTCGGCTACAACACGGTCCTCCTAAACTGCAATCCCGAGACCGTGTCGACGGACTACGACGTGTGCGACACGCTCGTGTTCGACGAGGTCACGCTCGAGACGGTGCTCGAGCTCTGCTCGGCGCTCGAGCCGGAGGGCGTCATCGTCGGTGTCGGCGGACAGACCTCGAACAACCTGGCGCTCGCGCTCCACGCCGCCGGGATCCCGCTCCTCGGGAGCCCGCCGTCGAGCATCGATGAGGCGGAGGACCGCGACAAGTTCTCGCAGCTCTGCGACCGCCTCGAGATCGACCAGCCGCGCTGGATGAGGCACGTCTCGCTGGACGACGTCGACGACGCCGTCGCGCGCGTGGGCGGCTTCCCCGTCGTCGTGCGACCTTCCTACGTCCTCTCGGGCGCGGCGATGCGCGTGGCTCACCGGCGCGAGGACCTGCTCTTCTACCTCGCGAACGCCACCTCGGTCTCGCCCGAGCACCCGGTGGTCTTCTCGCACTTCGAGGAGAACGCGCGCGAGATCGAGTACGACGGCGTCGCGATCGACGGCGTCGTGATCCACTTCGCCGTGAGCGAGCACATCGAGAACGCTGGCGTGCACTCCGGGGACGCGACGCTCATGATGCCCCCGCAGCGCCTCGCCCTCGAGACCGTGCGGCGCGCCCGACGGATTTGCGAGACCCTCGCCAAGGCGCTCCGCGTCACCGGGCCTTTCAACGTGCAGATGCTCTCGCGCCACAGCGCGGTCAAGGTGATCGAGTTCAACCTGCGCGCGTCGCGGAGCCTCCCGTTCGTCTCGAAGGTGCTCGGCGTGAACTTCGCGCGCGAAGGCACCCGGGCGATGCTCGGGGCCCCGGTCGACCGGAAGCTCGTGCGTGACCCGCTCGATCTCGATTTCGTCGCGGTCAAGGCCGCCCGCTTCTCGTTCCGGCGCCTCCCTGGCGTGGACCCCGTCCTCGGCGTCGAGATGGCGTCGACGGGCGAGGTCGGGTGCTTCGGGTGGAGCGCTGACGAGGCCCTGATGAAGGCCATGCTCTCGATTGGGTTCCGCGTCCCCACGCGGGGGGTTCTGCTCTCGCTCGGCCCGATGCGAGACAAGTATCGCTTCAAGGAGGAGGCGCAGCTGCTCCGGTCGATGGGCCTCGAGCTCTATGGCACCCCGGGCACCGCAGCCGTCCTGGCCGAAGAGAGCGTCGACTGCATCATCGTCGGCAAGGAGGCGGAGGACACCTCTCATCCCTTCGCCGTGGATCTCATGCGCGCGGGCGCCATCGACATGGTCGTCAACATCCCTCGGGAGTACGACGACACAGGCGTCCCCGACGGATACCACATCCGTCGCGCCGCCGTCGACCTGGAGCTCCCACTCGTGACCGCCCTGCCCCTGGCCCGCGCGCTCATCCGCGCCATGAGCGGCCTCGCGCAGCACCCTCTCCAGGTGCTGCCCATGAGCGCCTACACGGACGGATAGCTGGCGCAGCCGGCTCGGCGTTCACGTGGCAGCCAGCCCATCCACCAGCACCTCGCGGGGCCGCGCCGGACCACCTCCCGCCGCGTAGCTCCAGCGTTTTTCGCAATTGCAACGGGGTGCTTGCTTTGATACTGAAGCCCGATGCGATTGGTCGTCTTCGGCGCGGGGTACGTGGGTCTCGTCACGGGGACGGGGCTGAGCGATCTGGGCCACGAGGTCCTCTTGGTCGACATCGACCCGGCGCGCATCGCGATGCTCGAGGAGGGGAAGATCCCTATCTACGAGCCGCGGCTGGCCGACCTCGTGCGACGAAACCAGCGGAGCAAGCGGCTCCTGTTCGCCACCAAGGTGACCGCCCCGTTCGACAACGCGGACGCGTACTTCATCGCGGTCGGCACCCCGCCGAAGCCAGACGGCGCGGCCGACGTGAGCGCCGTGTTCACGGCCGCGGAGACCATCGCGAGGGAGGCCAAGAGCGCCGCCCTCGTGGTCGTCAAGAGCACCGTGCCGGTCGACACGTGTGACGCCCTCCAAGGGCACATCGCGGGCGCCCACGCGGACCTCGAGGTCGTCTCCAATCCCGAGTTTCTCCGTGAAGGGGACGCCGTCGCCGACTTCTTCAAGCCCGATCGCATCGTCCTCGGTGCGCGGAGCGAGAACGCCCGTCGGGTGCTCCGAGACCTCTACGCGCCCCTCCAGCTCTCGGGGGAGCGCCTGGTCGTCACCGATCCGCGCTCGAGCGAGCTCGTCAAGTACGCCTCGAACGCCATGCTCGCCATGCGCGTCTCCTTCATGAACGAGCTGTCCCGGCTCTGCCACGCGACCGGCGCGGACATCCACGCCGTCCGCCTCGGCGTGGGCACGGACGCGCGAATCGGCAAGAAGTACCTCTACTCCGGCCCGGGGTACGGTGGCTCGTGCTTCCCCAAGGACGTGCAAGCCCTCGCGGCGCTCGGCAAGGTGCACGGGGTCCCCATGCGGCTCGCCGAGGCCACCCACCTCGCCAACGAGGAGCAGGCCGCCTTCATCGCGTCGCTCGTGCGAAAGGTCCTCGGCACTCTCCAGGGCAAGCGGGTCGCGTTCTGGGGCCTCGCCTTCAAGCCCGAGACCGACGACGTGCGCGAGGCGCCGTCCGTCAAGCTCGCGAACGCCCTGCTCGAGGCAGGCGCCACCGTCGTCGGCCACGACCCGGAGGCCAACGACAACTTCGTCGCCGCCATGGGCGGCCGCGTCGCGGTCACTCCCGGCGACTACGACGCGCTCGACGGCGCCCACGCCGTCGTTCTGCTCACCGAGTGGCGCAGCTACCGCGCGCCCAACTTCGCCGAGATGAAGCGGCGAATGGCGGCCGGGCCCCTCGAGACTCCCCCCGTCCTCGTCGACGCGCGGAACATCTGGCGCCCCCTCGACGTCACCCGCGCTGGCCTCCGGTACCAGGGCGTGGGCGTGACTGACAATCCCGTCCGACCCACCGACCGAGCTTCGCATCGCTGACCGAGGGGAGACGTTCTATGGCCAGGATGGTCGTTACCGGAGGCGTGGGCTTCATTGGGTTTCACGTCACGCGCGCGCTCGCGGCTCGCGGCGACCAGGTCGTAGTGCTCGACGACTTCAGCGACGCGCCCTACCCCGAGGTCGAGAAGCGTCGCAACGCCGCGGACTTGCTCGCGGAGTTCCCTGGCGCCGTCCGGATCATCGAGGGCTCCGTCACCTCTCGCGCCACCGTCGACTCTGCGCTCGACGGCGCCACGTCGATCGTCCACCTCGCCGGCCTCGCGGGGGTGCGCCCCTCCTTCCTCGACCCCGCTCGCTACGTCGCCGTCAACGTCGAGGGCTCCGTCAACGTCTTCGAGTCCGCCGCGGCGCGCGGCATTCGTCGCATCGTGGCCGCCTCGAGCTCCTCCGTCTACGGCAACGACACCCCGCTCCCGGCCCGCGAGGAGGCCCCCTCGATCGAGCCGGCCTCTCCCTACGCCGCGAGCAAGCGCGCGATGGAGCTCCTGGCGCTCGCCTGCGCGCGCCGCGTCCCCGACGTCAGCTTCTCTGCGCTCCGGTTCTTCACCGTGTACGGCCCGCGGCAGCGCCCGGAAATGGCCATCACGAAGTTCGCGCGGGCGCTGCTCAAGGGCGACCCACTGCCCATCTTCGGCGACGGCTCGATGCGCCGGGATTTCACCCACATCACCGACATCGTCCGGGGCGTCCTCGCCGCCGAAGGGCGCACGTCCCCCGGGTTCCGCGCCTACAACCTGGGCTCGGGTGCTCCGATCAAGCTCTCGGACTTGGTCGTGGCGCTCGCGGCTGCCTCCGGGCGCTCGCCCGAGCTCATCCACGAGCCTCAACCGCTTGGCGACGTGGACGCCACCTTCGCCGACATCTCTCGCGCGGGCGCCGAGCTCGATTGGAAGCCTCAGGTGCCGCTGGCCTCCGGCCTCGCCACGGTCTTCGACTGGCTCGCCACCCGGCAGTAGCGCGCGATGGCGGCGACGGCCGCGCCACCAGGGCGGCGCCGTCTCGTCGCGCCGCGCCGCGTCCCCTCGGCGAGCGGAGCGCGTCGGGGGCGAAGTGTGGTAGCAACGACGCGCGGGCTCGGCCCGTCTCTTCCCGCGAGGTCTGCTGATGAGCGATCGTGTCCTCTACGTCACCTACGACGGCATCGCCGATCCCCTCGGCAAGAGCCAGGTGCTGCCGTACGTGCGGGGCCTCGCCGATCGGGGGTACCCGATGGACCTGCTCAGCTTCGAGAAGCCCGGCAAGCCGCTGTCGTTCGGCGATCGGCTCGAGTCGGACGTGCGCTGGTTCGCGCTGCGCTACCACCAGCGCCCGAGCGTCCCGGCGACCACCTTCGACGTCGCGCAGGGCCTCGGCGCGACCGCGGCGCTCGACATGCTCGCCGGCGCGCGGTGCGTGCACGTGCGGTCGTACGTCTCCGCGATGATGTCCCTGCCGTGGACACGCCTCCGCGGGATCCCGCTCATCTTCGACACGCGCGCGCTCTACGTCGACGAGCGCATCGAGGCCGGGGCCTGGCGCGCGGAGGATCGCTTCTACCGCTTCGCGAAGGGCGTCGAGCGCCAGCTGATGCGCCACTCGACCGTGATCACGGTCCTCACGCACGCCATGCAGCGCTTCTTGCGTGAGGAGTACGAGCATCGCGACGAGATCAAGGCGCCGATCCGCGTCATCCCGACCTGCACCGATCTCGAGCTGTTCCGGCCCGACGGGCCCGCCCACGCCGCCACGGCCGCCGCCCTCGGCGGCGCGCGCACGCTCCTCTACCAAGGGTCGCTCAGCGGCCGCTACCGGCCCGACCTCATGGCGCGCTTCTACCTCCACTGGCGCCGCGCCAAGCCCGGCCCCTCGAGGCTGCTCGTCGTCTCGCGACAGGAACCGACCGCCATCGCCAAGACGCTGCGCGAGGCCGGCGACGGGGCGGAGGCAGAGCTCGTCCACCGGAGCGCCGATCGCGACGACATCGCGTCGCTCATTCGCTGCGCGACCGCGGGCATCTTCTTCTACCAGCCCGCCCTCTCCACCTACGGCACGGCGCCCACGAAGCTGGGCGAGATGCTCGCGTGCGGTCTCCCCGTGGCTGGCAACGCGGTCGGCGACGTCGCGCGGGTGCTGGCCGAAGGCGCCGGCGTCCTCGTCGCCGACGAGTCCGACGAGGCGTTCGCGGCCGCGGCGCGGGCGCTCGCCGCGATGGAGGTCGACGGCATCGCGGAGAAGGCGCGCGCCGTGGCCAAGAAGTGGTTTTCGCTGGAAGAAGGCATCGCCGCCTACGCCAAAATTTATGACGCGGTCCTGTCGGGCCGCGTTCGTGACCTCACCGACAGCAGCTGGCCCGAACCCTTGACGTCGTCCCTCTAGAGGCTTCATGACCGCCTTTCTCAGCGAATCCACGCACCGGATGCTCCTCCGGTATCACCCGACGCTCGGCCATCTTTTCGTTCCGAATCAGCGCGCACGCCTCATGAACGAGGTGGGCGGCTACACGGTGGTCACGAACAGCGCCGGCTTCCGCTCGGACATCGAGTTCAAGCGAGAGCGAGGCGATCGTCCCCGGATCCTCGCGTTCGGCGACTCGACCATGGCCGGCGACAACGGGCCAAACTCGATCCGTTACATGGACTTCGTAGGCGAGCGGCTGGGCGCGGAGGTCTACAACTTTGGCGTGTCGGGGACTGGCACCGATCAGCACCTGCTCGTCTTGCGCGAGTACGCCAAGGGCATCGAGGCAGACCTCATCGTCCTCGCCGTGCAGGTGGACGCCATCCGCCGCGTCCAGGCCTCCTCGCGCGAGTCGATCGATCGCACCACCGGCCACCGGATCATGGCGTCGAAGCCGTATTTCTCGCTCGATGGCGGCGGGCTTCGCCTGAACAACGTCCCGGTCCCGATGACGAGGCCCTCGGCGAACGGCGGCGCCACCGGCGTCAATCACGCGCCGGGCGCCCTCCGCGGTGCGCTCTGGGCTCTCGCGCAGGACGCGCGGCTCGAGTCGGTCCGCAAGTCGGTGCGCAGCAAGGCCCCGCGGCTCCAGTCCGAGTTCTACCGGATGGCCGGCTTCCAACCCTACCGCGAGTACCTCTCCGAGGAGACGCCCGGCTGGAAGCTCCTCGAGGCGATCATCCGACAGTTCATCAGCGAGGTGTCGCCCGTCCCCGTGCTCCTCTACGCGGTGCCGACCGCGGAGTTCTTCCTCCACGGCGCGGAGCCCGTCTTTCTTCCGCTCTTCGAGAGGTTCCGTGACCCGGCGCGCGGCGTGCACGTCGCCGACCTCACGACGCCGCTCAGAGCGCAGACGTGGCAGCAGCGCTACGACTCGACGTTCCGTCAAGATCCCCACTTCTCCGAGGCCGGGAACCGGACCATCGCGGACATCCTCAGCCGAGAGATCGAGCAGCGCGGCCTCCTCCCCGCGCGCGCGCGGACCGCTGCGTCGACCGCCAGCGCTCCGGCGCCCGCCGCCGCCCCCGCGGTGGTGAGCAAGCCGGCCGCGGCCAAGGGTCGCTACATCCTCGGCGTGTCGTGTTTTTACCACAACTCCGCGGCGTGCCTCATCGAGGACGGACGCATCGTCGCGGCGGGCGAGGAGGAGCGCTTCACGCGAGTGAAGAACGACCGACGCTTCCCGCATCAGGCGGTCAACGCGTGCCTCGAGCAGGGGCGCGTCGAGCCTGAAGATCTCGCGGCCGTGGTCTTCTACGACAACGCGGCCCGGACGTTCGAGCGGCTCTTCCACTCGCACATCGAGAAGGCGGAGACGGCGGAGAACAGCTTCGCCGAGTTCGTGCCGTCGTGGCTCGCGCACAAGCTGTTCTGGCCCCAGGTCTTCCGCGACAGCATGAAGCACCAAGGGCTGATCCTCCAGACCGATCACCACCGCTCGCACGCCGCCAGCGCGTTCTTCCCCTCCCCCTTCGAGCGGGCGGCGGTCCTCACCGTCGACGGCGTGGGTGAGTGGGCCACCGCGTCCATCGGCGTCGCCAACGGCAGCGATCTGCGCCTCCTCAAGGAGATGCGATTCCACAACTCGCTCGGCCTCCTCTATTCGGCTTTCACCCAGTTCACGGGCTTCAAGGTCAACTCGGGCGAATACAAGATGATGGGCCTCGCCTCGTACGGTCAGCCCACCTACGCGAAGCTCATCCTGGACGAGATCGTCGACATCAAGGACGACGGCTCGATCGCCCTGAACCTCGACTACTTCGCCTTCCTCGACGGTCGCTCGATGATCAGCGACCGCTTCGCGAAGGCCTTCGGCGGCCCCGCGCGCCAGCCGGACGCCCGCATCACCCGGCGCGAGATAGATATAGCGCGATCGATCCAGGTCGTCACCGAGGAGGCGCTCCTCCGCATGGCGCGCCACGCCCACAAGCTCACGGGGGAGAAGAACCTCTGCATGGCCGGCGGCGTCGCGCTCAACTGCGTCGCGAACGGCAGGCTCCTCCGCGAGGGCCCCTTCGAGAACCTCTGGATCCAACCCGCCGCGGGCGACTCGGGCGGCGCCATCGGGGCCGCGCTCGACGCCTACCACACCTACTTCGGGCAGCCTCGCCCCTCGCCCGGGGGGCGCTCGCAGCAGGGGGCCTCTTACCTCGGTCCGTCGTTCAGCGAGGACGAGATTCGGGCGTTCCTCACCACGTACGGTGTCCCGCACACGAAGCTCTCGAAGGAAGAGCGCGCCGACACCATCGCCGCGCTCCTCGACGACGGGAAGGCCGTGGGCCACGTCGCCGATCGCATGGAGTTCGGGCCGCGCTCGCTGGGTGCACGCTCCATCCTCGGCGACGCGCGCAACACCGAAATGCAAGCGACACTGAACCTGAAGATCAAGTACCGCGAGTCGTTCCGGCCGTTCGCCCCGAGCGTGCTGCGCGAGCGGGTCCACGACTACTTCGAGCTCGACGGCGAGAGCCCGTACATGCTGCTCGTCGCCCCCGTCCAGCCGGCGCGCCGAAAGCCGCACACCGTCGCCCTCGGCGACGACCTCCTCCCCGTCGTGCGCGACGTGCGGAGCGATCTGCCGGCGATCACCCACGTCGACTACTCCGCCCGCATCCAGACGGTGGCGAAGGAAGACGCGCCCATCTACTACGACGTCATCCGCGCCTTCGAGAAGCGCACGGGCACGGCCGTCATCGTGAACACTTCGTTCAACGTGCGCGGTGAGCCGATCGTGTGCACTCCCTTCGACGCGTATCGCTGCTTCATGCGCACCGAGATGGACGCCCTCGTCCTCGGTGACTTCCTCCTCCACAAGGAAGGCCAGCCCGCGTGGCGCGAGCCCAAGGGCGAGGTCGGCAGCGACGACGTCGAGACGGTCGTCGCGAAGGAGGCCCCCGATCCCGCCGCCCGGCGCCTCGAGAAGAAGCTGCGGGGCGTCTACCGAACCTCGTTCCTCCCGATCGCGCGTCAGCTGCTCGCGTCGGGCGAGGGGGGGCTCGCGACGAAGCAAAAGGCCGAGTCCACGTGGGTCGACCACAGCGCCCCCGCGTCCGTCGAGAGGCTCTTCACGGTGCCGCGCGCCCTCGACAATCCATACGCCACACCCGCCGAGATCGCCGACGCGATCCAGAGCAGCTGGCGCCCCGGCGCCGCGAAGGCCGCGCTCCGACCCGTGCTCATCGACCTCATGAAGGCGCGCCCGAAGGAGCAGAAGGAGACCGAGGAGACCGTCTCGACCTCCGTCTACGTCATGTTCTGAGGCGCTCGCGGCGCTCCCGCGTGGGCGCGGGACGAGGGGTTCGTCGCGCGCTCGCGCCTGTCGACCACGCAGGCGCCGGTCACAGGGAGCCTCACAGCGCTAGGCCGCTCCTCAAGGATAGAGCTTCTCCCCGCGCGCCAGCGTGGCCACGAGCTCCGCGATTCGACGCTGGCGCGTCTCGAGCTTCTTCGCCGCCTGCACCCGCCAGAGCACCGCAAACCGGTTCCTCGCGTTCAGCGTCAGGAAGAAGGCCGCCGCCTGCGCGTTCTCCGCGAGCGCCGCCTGGAGGTCGTCCGGCACGGTCGCGCGGCTCGGAGGGTCGTACGCCGCCTCCCAGCGCCCGTCTTGCTTCGCGCGCTCGACCTCGGCGCGCCCCGCCGGCTGCATCGCCCCCGCCTCCATCAGCGCGAGCGCCTTCTCGCGGTTGATCTTGGACCACGTGCTCTTCGCGGCACGCGGCGTGAACTTCTGGAGCCACGAAGCGTCGGCGCCGCGCTGCTTCTGACCATCGATCCAGCCCCACGCGAGCGCCACGTCGAGCGCTTCGGCGTACGTGACGGACGCCGTGCCCGAGCCCTTCTTGGCGATCTCGAGCCAGACGCCGCGTGAGGAGCCGTGGCGGTCGGCGAGCCAGTCGGAGAAGGCGCGCGGGGTGGCGAACGAGAGGGTCGGCAGCTCCCCTGCGGGCGCGGACTCCTTGGTTGTGGGCGTCTTCGCGCGTTTCATGCCGTGATCCCAGACAGATCCAGACATCGCATAACACATCCTCAGCTCGCCCGAGTCGATCGCGGTCAGCCGCGGCGCGGGCCGTGTCGTCCGCTCCCGTCGGCCGCGCGCGGCGGCGTGGTACGGTGACCGCCATGACAGCCACATGGAGGCTCTCGCCGCTCGTCGTCCTCTTGGCCTGCGGAGGATCGCAGCCCGCGCCCAAGGTCGCGGCCTCGGGGCCGTGCGCGGACTTCGAGCTCGACGTCCAGAAGACCTGGTCGGCCGGCGTCAAGGCGGAGGTGCTCGGCCATGGGGGCGAGGTCGAGGCGAGGGAGCGGACCTCGATCGTGACGAAGCTCGATCAGCTCAGCGACGACTGGGTGCGCCTCCGCACGGCCACCTGTCGGGATCACTTCGATCGCAAGCTCATCGACGCCGACACCTACCGGCGCCGCGTGGCGTGCTTCGACGATCGCCTCGACGAGCAACGCAAGATCGTCGCCGCGGCGCGCGCGTCCGATCTCGCCGCGGCTCAGAAGCTCGCCGAAGCCGCCGCGGGGGCGCACGATGCGTGCAAGTAGCTCGCCACGCGTGTCGGCGCTCGTGGCGGTCGCGGGGCTCGTCGCGGCGGTCGGGGCGTGTCACGGCGCCGGGCCGGGGCCCGCGCTCGCCCCCCGCGAGGACGCGAGCGCGCGGCCTTGCGCGGACTTCGAGCTCGACGTGGAGCGCTTCTGGTCGCGGAGCTCCCGGGCCGAGGTGCGCGCCGGGCTGCTCGCGGCGGGGGGCTCGGTGGACGAGTCGGTCGCGGGGCGGGTCGTCACGAAGCTCGACGAGCTCTCACGCGACTGGGTGATGATGCAAGAGTCGGTGTGCAAGGACACCCTCGTCCGCAAGGTCACGCCGCCCGACGTCTACACGAAGGTGAGCATGTGCCTGCGCACCACGCTCATCTCCCAGCGCACGCTCGTCTCCTCGCTGCGGGCGCCGTCACGGGAGGCGGCGTACAAGTCGGACGAGGCCCTCGCGACCATCCGGCAGGACGCGCAGAACTGCCAGAAGGACGCGGTCTACAGCGGCTATCCGGCGGTGCGAGCGCCGGAGTCACCGGGCCTCACCGTGGGGCGGGAGGCGCTCGGCGAGGCGCGGGCCTACGCGGCCCTCGCGGACAAGAAGCGGCTCGCCGAGGCGCTCGCGCGCGGCCTCGCCGCGGCCCGGGGCGCGAACGATCCCCGGCTCCTCGCGGATCTCCTCGTCGAGGAGGGAGAGCGCCTCAATCGGTTCGAGGTGGACCCCAAGGCGGCGGCGGTCGTGGCCGACGAGGTGCTCGCGATCGCGACGCGCGCGGGGTACACCGCCGCGGAGGCCTCGGCCTACCACATCCGTGGGAACGCCGACGCCACGAGCGGCCGAGTCGCGGAGGCGCTCGCGTGGCATGAGCGCGCGCGGGCCCTGAGGGAGCGCGTGTTTGGCCTCGATCACCCCGAGACGGCGCGCACCTACAACGCGATCGGCGTCGTCTATTTGAACGAGCGGGAGCCCAACGACGAGCTCGCGCTCTCCTGGTTTCGGCGCTCGCTCGCGATCCGCGAGGCCGCGCTCGGCAAGGCGCACCCGCTCACCGCGGCCACATGCAACAACATCGGCAGCGTGTACCTCCGGCGCCGCGAGTTCGACGAGGCCGTGCGCTGGTACCAGCGCGCGCTCACGGTGAAGGAGGGCGTGTACGGTCGTGAGCACCCGAGCACGGCCGCGGGCCTCGTCAACCTCGCCTCCGCGTTCCAGGGAAAGGGCGACGTGGAGCAGGCGCTCGGCCTCTACAAGCAGGCGCTCGGCATCCAGGAGCGGGCGCTCGGCGCCGATCACCCGGACGTGGGCGCGACGATGAACAACCTCGCCTACGCCTACGACGCGAGCGGACACTTCGCGGACGCGCTCCCCTGGTATCGGCGCGCGCTCGCCATCTTTACGGCGAAGCTCGGCCCCACCCACCCCAGGACGAACATGGCGAGGGACGGGGTCACGACCACGTGCGCGAAGCTCCCCGGGGCCTGCACTCCGCCCTAGTCCCATGGATCGGCGGCCTTCGCTGGCGGCGCTGCTCCGCTCGGATACGCGAGAGGCTCGACGAGGCATCCCACCCAAGGGGCGTGCAGGCCCGGGGAGGCTCCTGGGTACCCGTCCGTGAACCCGCCCTGAAGATGGGATGTCCACCGTCGGCGTGCCGAGATCAACCCGCCCTGAGATCCCGTGCCGTCAGCGTCTCACGGTGTCACGCACATGACCGGATTGTCGTTGACCACGAGTCCAGAGAATTCGCCGCCGTCGCGGGTGACGACCCACGCCGGTTCGACGCCGTTCATGCTGGAGGTTCACGTCCCCACGCGCAAGGGAACGCGCAAGGGTCATGGTTGGGCCCCTTGATCCCCTGGCTTTCGTCGCGCGTTGGCAGGAGCTCGCCCTTGTCGCGGCTTGCCCGCAGAGCGGGCGCTGGTCTATCGGATACGGATGTTCCCGAGAGTGCTCGCGCTCGTGCTCCTCGCGTCGTCGTGCGGGTGCATGGGAGCGTGGGCGGTCCCGCGGCTGTCGTCGTCGGCGCCCGCGCCCGCGCCCCCCGCGAAGCCGACCCACGTCGTCGCGGTGCGCGCGAACGCGCTGCGCGTGGACGGCGCGCGGGTGATCTTCGCGCCCGAGGAAGAGGGTGAGCGCGCGACGCGGGTGCGCTACCTCTTCGCGCGCGACGAGCTGCTCGAGGCCGCGGGGTCACTGCGCGACGTCGCGCTGCGTGTCGAGCAGGTGCGCACCCACGTGCGCTGGCTCGTGCCGCCCACCCCGGGCGCCGGACCGACGAGCGGCGTGCGCGCGCTGGAGATCGAGTACCGCATCCTCGGGGTGGAGTGAGCGGGCTCTTCGCAGCGGCATTGCCTGGCACGCGCGCGACCGAGGTGACGGCGAGCGGGCGCCGTCCCACGCGCGGATCGCGACCCGGCTCGGACCCTTCCCACGGGCCGGGATGTGCGGTAGATGGGCCCCATCATGCCCTCGATCGAGCTCAGCGAGACGGAACAGCAGCTCCTCGTGCAGACCTTGGAAGCGGACCTCCGTGAGCTCCGCGACGAGATTCGCCACACCGACGATCACGACTTCAAGGACTCGCTGAAGGAGCGTGAGAAGACCCTCGTCGGCGTGCTCGCGAAGCTCGGCGCATAGGGCGTGGGTGCCGCAGGCCATAGGCCGCGCGCGCGCAGTCGGCTACGGTAGCCCTATGGCTCGAGCATCGACGGTGAAGTGGGTCGCGGCCGCGCTGGGCATGGGAGCCCTCGCGTTCGTCGGGTGTGTCGGCGACGATCCCATCCCGGGAGGCGCCGCCGACAGCGGCGCGCCGGTCGCGGATGCGATCCCAACGCCGCCCCTCACCGACGCGTCGCCGCCCCCCGCCGACGCTGACGCCGCGCCGCCGGTCTCTCCGGACGCCGCGCCGCCGGCCAACTGTCCGGCGGGGTGCCTGCCGCCGGCGCCGAGCGGCTGGACGGGGCCGAGCGCCACCTACGACGGCCCCGACGCGACCAAGCCGACGGCGTGCCCGAGCCCGTACACACAGCTCGAGCTCGAGGCCCACCAGAACACCACCGCCCCGGCGGCCGTCTGCGACTGCGGCGCGGCGAGCTTCACGGGCGCGAAGTGTACGGCCAACGTCGAGCTCTGGGGGACGACAGGCTGCAACATCGGCGCGACGCTGCTCGAAGGGGTGGCCTCGTCGGCGGGCGCTTGCCTGACGGTGACGAACGGCACCCGGGCCGGGCTGCTCGTGTCGACGCCCATGCTCGACCGCGGCACGTGCACCTTCCCCGCGCCCACGAAGACCCTGCCTCCGCCGACGTTCGACAAGACCGAGCTCGCCTGCGGCCTCGCGCAACCAGCGGCGTGCACGGGGCGGGCCGACTGCGTCGCCAGCCCGACCCCGCCGTCCCCGTTCACGCGCGTGTGCATCCACAAGGACGGCGACCAGCCGTGCCCGAGCGCGGACTTCTCGAAGCGCTTCGTCGCGTTCAAGTCGCTCACCGACACGCGCACGTGCACCGCCTGCTCGGGGGCCACGGCGGGAGGAGCGTGCGGCACGGCCTGGGGCTTCACCAACACGGCGGCCCAGTGCGGCGTCGTGGTCCCGCCCACGACGCATCAGGCCGGGGCGTGTGTCTCGAACCCAGGCGTCGGGGCCCACGTCAACATCGGCGCGATGGCGCCCTCGGGCATCACGTGCAGCCCGACGGGGGGGACGCCCACCGGGACCGTCGTCGAGTCGGAGGCCGTGACCTTCTGTTGCGACCGGTGACAGCGAGCGCCCCGGGGGCCGTCGACCACGCCGCGCGGACGCGGCCCGAGCTTCGGTGGCGGAGCCGCTGACGCGCGAGAAGCTCGAGGAGGCGTCCCACCCATTCGGCGCGCGGGCCCCGGGGAGTCCCTTGGGTGCCCCGCCCTGGGGATGGGGTGTCCACCGGCGGCGTGCGGAAATCGACCCACCCTGAGATCCCACGCGCCGTCAGCATCTCACGGTGTCACGCACATGTCGGCGGGCGCGCCGCCCCCCGTGCCGATGACGAAGGTCTCGCCCGCCGTCCCCCCGCCCACCCAGAACAGTGCAATGTACATGATTGAGCTCGACCCAGACGTGGTCGGACTGGCGTCGCTCGCGACGCTGGCGATCGGGCTCGTCGGGGCTTTGGGGGCCGTCATCAGGACGCGCCGCGTCTGGTCGTGCCCGTGGGAGACGGGCGCTCCCGACGACGGGCCCTGCGCGGCGTAGCCAGGACCGGGCGCACCGCCCCGCGAGCCCCCCGCGGGGAGGCGCTCGATGGTCGCACCGGAGCGGAGGAGCGCGCCGCCTCCGTCCTGCGGGAAGAATGTTCCGAGCGGGGCCGTGATCGCTCACCTCGGCTCCGCCCCTCGCCGTGCTATCCTCGGAACGGGGGGGGCTGCATCCGTCCGTGAGCGAGACGCAGGCTGACGCGACGACGGGCGGTCGCGTGGCGGGGGCGTCGGCCGCCGTGGCCCGCACGAAGGAGGCGAAGCGCGACCTGCAAGACACGGCGGTTCGTGCGGCGGGCTGGACCATCGCGGCCGGCCTCCTCGCCCGCGCGCTGGGCGTGCTCGGCTCGCTCTGCCTCACGTACTTCCTCGATCCCGACGCGATCGGCGACGTGCACGTCGCGGCCATCCTCTGCTCCACGGCGAACCAGTTCACGCTGCTTGGATACGGCCAGTATCTGGTCGCCAAGCCCGACGCGGGGAGCGACGTCGTCTACCACGTGGCCGTGCTCCACCTGGCGCTCGGGGTCCTGGCGTTCGCCGGGATCCTCGCCCTCTGCGGGCCCCTCTCTCACTGGCTCCACGCACCGACTCTCACGCGGTACCTGCCGTGGATGGTGGGCGCGTTCCTGCTCGAGCGCCTGTACTTCGTGCCCGAGCGCGTGCTGATCCGCGAGCTCGCCTTCCCCAAGGTCGCGGTCGCCCGGTCCACCGCCGAGCTCACCTACACCGTGTCGAGCGTCGCGTTCGCCGTCGCCGGGCTCGGCCGCATGTCCATCATCTTCGGGAACATCGCGCGAAGCGCCGTGCGGCTCTTCATGATGTGGCGCTACGTGCCGCGCGCGGCTTGGCTCACGCGTGCTCCGCTGCAGATGGCGGTATACCGGCGGGTCTTGCGCTTCGGCCTCCCGCTCGGGGCCAGTCAAGCGCTCGCCTTCGCCAACACGCGCTTCGACAACCTCCTCATGAAGCGCCTCTTTGGCAGCGCGGTGATGGGGCGCTACACGCTCGCGTACAACCTGGCCGACGTCCCCGCCGGGCAAATCGGCGAGCAGATCGCCGAGGTGCTGCTGCCCTCGCTCGCGCGCATGACCCCCGAGGACCGCCGGCGGGCCATCGTGCGCGTGACGGGGCTCGTCGCGCTCATCGTCTTCCCGATGGCCTCGGGCTTCGGCGCCGTCGCCCTCACGGCCGAGCGCCTCATGCGCGACAAGTGGATCGGCGTCGGCAGCATGCTCATGGTCCTCAGCGTGATGAGCGTGACCCGCCCGCTCTGCTCGAAGGCTCACTCGTACCTGCAGGCGACCGATCGCACCGTGCGCATCACCCAGCTCGAGGGCTTCAAGCTCGTCGCCGTGCTCGGCTGCATGTACGCCCTCTCGCGGTTCGGTCCCCTCGGATCCTGCTTCGGCATGGGCGCGGCGTTCCTCCTGGAGCTGTCGCTCTCTTGGGTCATCATGTCGCGGGCCGACGGCATCCCGATCTCCGCGTTCATCGGGCGCGTCGTTCCCCCGCTGCTCGCGTGCGCTCCGATGATCGCCGCCGTCGAGGTCACGCGTCGGGCGCTCCTCGCGCTCCCGAGCGAGAAGCCGTACGTCCTGCTCGCCCTCGTCGTCCAGGTGCTCGTGGGGGTCGTCGTCTACGCCGCGGGAGCCTTCACGCTCGCGCGCCGGCAGACGCGCGAGCTGCTCTCGCTCGTTCGGGGGGCGCGCCGGCGGCGCGAGGCGCGTGAAGTACGTCGTCTTCCTCGTGATCGACGCCTTCCACTACAAGAGCATCGGGCTCGAGCGCACGGGGTACAGCCCGACGCCATTCCTCGACGAGCTCTTCAAAGGCGGCGCGTACTTCACGAACGTGTTCTCGCAGGCGCCCTTCACGGACGGCGCGACGTACGGCTTGTACAGCGGGCAGAACGCGCTCGAAGGCTCAAGCTACATGTTCAACCTCCGCGACGTCAGGCGAACCCTCGGCGAGGTCTTTCGCGACAACGGCTACGACACGCACACGAACTTGACGGCTCACCCCCACGTGCAGGGCTTCAAGCGCGGCTTCAACCAGGCGGTCTACGCCACGTCGGCCGCGCCCGGGCTCATTTGGTACTACCGTCTGCGCTACTATGCCGCGTTGCGTTCGCAGGCCGGCCTAGACGCCGCGGACTACGACGTCGTGTGCGACCTCCTCCGGGACAATTTCGTCGTCGCAAAGGACTACCTGTCGTCTGTCTTCCACGAGACCGCGGAGAGCGCGTGCGTCCGCCACATGATCTCCGACCGCGGACAGCTCGTCGCGATCCATGACTTCCTCGAGGACCAGCAGTCGCTCTTCCTGCAGGACGAGCGCCGCTATGCTCGACAAGTGCTCGACCGCGGAGCAGCCCACCCTCTCTTCACGAGGTGCTCCGTTCGCTACGACCCGATTGACGTCCACTTCCGACAGTACGCGAGGCGAAGGCTGGCTCCCCTGCTCGGGCGCTCCCTGCTGCGCGCGGCGCGGCACGCTCTGCCCAAGGGTCGAGTCCACGTGAATGCGCTCGACGAGGCCGCGCGATACCTGCTCCGCCTGGCCCGCAAGGGCAAGGTCGCCCGCCTCGTCACGGAGGTGGGCAAGCACGTCGTGACGCACCCGCGAGCCTGGCTCGACGTGGACCTGATCGAGCGGTTCCGCCGCCCCCTGAACGGCGTGAAGGCGGGGCTGGACCACGCGCTCGGCGTGCTCACGAGCGCCGCTCGGTCGAACCGTGAGCAGCGCGTCTTCGTGCTCAGCCACGTAGACGGCCTGCACGCGCCGGTGCGCTTCCTGAGCACGGATCGCGCGGATCGCGACCTCCTCGAGCGCGAGCTCCGCGCGTTGGAGGTGTACTTGGCGGAGGTGGAGCCGCGGTCGCCGTTCTTGCTCTCGTACGACTACGCTCTTTGTTACGTCGATCAGAAGGTGCGCGAGTTCGTCGAGGCGCTCCGGCAGGCCGGCCTCTGGGGTGAGACGGCGCTCATCATCACGTCGGATCACGGCAGCTCGTTCACGGGAGCGACGCGCCGCAAGAACACAGTCAACAACTTCTACGACGAGAGCTACAACGTGCCGCTCGCGATAGCGGGCGGGGCGATCCAGCCGCGACGAATCGACAGCCTCGCCTCCAGCATCGACGTCGCGTCCACGGTGCTCGACGTCCTGGGGCTGGGCGGGGCACCGCTCGGCGATGGCACATCGATCGTGTCACGTCGTCGCGCGTTCGTGACCCTGGAACACTACGGCTCCGGTTGCCCGGACTGGCGGCGGCGAGGTCGAAACGTCGCCGTGAGGAGTGAAGGCTTCAAGGTGGTCTACGCCGGAGATGCCCCGACACACCTCTTCGAGCCCTCGAGCCTCATCGAGGTCTACGACTTGGCCCGGGATCCCGGCGAGACCACCAACCTCGCTCGAAAGGCCAGGTCGGCGCGCGAGGTGGGGCAGCTCGTGGAGGTCGTGCGCGATCGCCTCCGCCTCGCGAGCGCAAGCGTCTCGGGTGCCGCGGGCCTCCCGCCTCGCGCCGACGGGGCGACGTCGACGTGAAGACGCGTTTCGTGATCGCCGGGGAGCGCATCCGTTGCGAGACCGAGCTGCGAGGCGGTTCGCGGTCTCTCGCGGCCTTGCCGCGCTCGCAGCGCTTCTTTCCCCCCTTGCCCACGCGTGGGCCTGCACGTTGGACGAGCCCGCGGCACACGGGGTCTCCTTGGCGACGGACTCGTCACCCCATCGAACCGCGGCGCGAGTCGTTCGGGTCTCGGCCTCCGTGGCGTGGGGCGGCGAGCTGCCGCGCGCGCTCGGAGGCGAGGAGACCGGCGACCGCGTCGGCGTAGAACATGCCGTCGGGGGTGAGGCGCAGCGCCTCGGGGTCGGAGTCGTCGAGCAGGCGGGCCTCGGAGAGGACGGCGAGCGCCTCGGGGAAGTCGTCTTCGAGATCGACGCCAAAGCGCTCGCGGTACGGCGCACGGGGCACCGAGAGCTGCGCGAACGAGCGCGTGAGGTGGAGCAGCTTCTGGTCGAGTGTCGTGTACGTGAAGCGGAGCGCCGCGGCCTGGCCGTGCGCCGCGATGGCCGCCTGGTAGGCCTCCGCCGTGTCGTGGTTCTGCCACTTGACGCACCGCCCGCCGCCCCGCGCGGTCATCGTGGAGATGCCCGCCGGGCCGAAGCCGAGGGCGTCGAACAGGTGAGGCGTGAAGCTCGCGCGCTCGTAGAGGAAGGCTCGGGGCGTGCCTACCACAGTGGCGAGCTCGAAGTTCGTGAGGGTCGTCTGCACGTAGCCGTTCTCGAGCAGGAACGCCCTCGCCGCGAGCCAGCGCGCGAAGGCGCGCTCGGGGCTGGGGAGCTTCGCGAGCAGGGCCTCGTCCTCCGACCACGCGGCGTCGAGGTCGGCCGCGAGCACGAGGTTGTAGAGGCATATCTGCTCGGGCTCGAGCTCGCACGCGCGGGCGAGGTCGTCCAGGCACGCGGGGAGCGAGCGCTCCGGCAGGTTGATCAAGAGGTCGATCGAGACGGTCATGTCGGCCTCGCGGGCGGCGCCCACGACCGCGCGCACGTTCTCGCGATCGCCAAACCGCTCGCGGCCCATCTTCTTCAGCCACGCGGGGTCGAACGTCTGCACGCCCATCGAGAGCCGGCGGTGCCGCGCCGTGGTGCGCGCGAGCGCGCGGAGGAGGGCCCGATCGTGCGTCAGGAAGTACACGGGCACGCCCTCGAGCGTGAGCTCGGCGTCGCGGAGGTCGAACGCCGCCTCGAGGGCCTGGCTGAGCGCCTCGAAGGCGTCAGGGGGCGTGAGGTTCGCGGTGCCGCCGCCGAAATACAGCCCCTCGACGCGCCGGCCTCGCAGCGAGGACGTGGCCGCGACGCGCTGCTCGAGCTCGCGCACCACGCTCGCGACCGACTCGCGCGCCCCCTCGTTCGTGTGCCGCTCGTGCGGGAACGTGCAGAACCCGCAGCCCCGCACCTTGGGGTTGCAGTACGTGTGCGGCAAGACGCCGACGAGCAGGCCGCGCGCAGGGTCCACGTCGAGCGTCGCCTCCGGGGCGTTCGGCGACGGCGGAAGGGGCTGCATCAGCGGGCGCATGGGGTAGCCGTGCAGCAGGCGGTGACGCTGCGGGCGGCTCATCCGCGCGCGGAGATCGGCGCGGAAGGGCTCGAGCGGCCGAGGCGACGGCGTGCGAGGAGGCGCCTTCACGCCGCTCTTGTAGCACCTCGGCGGGGTGCTAGAGCGAGGGGGTCGTCTTGCTTTCACGTGAGGTTCACCATGTCGCGCGCTCGCTCCCTGCTCCTCGGCTCCCTCGCCACGCTCGCCGCCTTGGCCGGGCTCGGCCTCGTGCACACCGCGTGCTCCAACGACCCCGCGGGCAGCGCGGACAGCGGCGCGACCCAGCCCTCGTCCTCGCCCACGACCACCTCGCCCACGGCGCTCCCTGACGGCGCCCCTCCCCCTCCCACCGACGGCGCCCCTCCCCCTCCGCCTCCTCCCACGGACGGCGCCCCTCCCCCTCCCACCGACGGCGGGCCTGCGCGCGCGAACGTCGTGGGCAACCCGGGCATCGCCGCGTGGAAGGCGCTCTCGGCGGCCGAGAAGGCCAAGGTCGGGGCCGCGCGCACGCTGTTCTTGCACATGTCCGTGGGGCAAGACCTCGAGAACGGCGTGGAGGCGAACGGGCTGAATTTCCGCACCTACACCTCGGGCAGCACCGCCGCGGCCGGGCTGAACGGCGGCATCTTCCGCTCGGGCTTCGGCGTCGACAACGGCAACCCCACGCAGAAGGTGCAGGTGTGGCAGACCGAGTCGTCGAAGGCGGCCAACAACCTCACAGTGGCCATCATGAAGTACGGCTACGCCGACGTGACCGCGTCGCTGCTCGCCACCGCGAAGACGGCATACGCCGGGGCGGTCACGGCGCTGAAGGCCAAGGGCATCAAGGTGGTCCACGTCACCGCGCCGCTCGTCTTCGACGCCACCGAGAACCCGCCCAAGCTGCAATTCCGCGACTGGATGTTCGCGACCTTCCCCTCCGATCCCATCTTCGATCTCGTCGACGTGGAGAGCACCAACCCCACGAGCGGCGCGCGCTGCGAGGTCGGCGGCGTATGGCAAATATGCCAGGGCGTGCGCTCCACGGCCTCGTGCCTCAGCGACCAGTCGGGGCCCGGCGGCGACGATCCGAGCCAGGGGCACCTCTGCCCCACGCAGGCCACGCGCATCGCTCCTGCCTTCCTGTACGCCATCTACCTCGCGGTGAAGTGAGGGCGCGCCGCCACCGGGACCAGGGCCTCGCGCTCCCCCTCACTTCGCCGGCGGCAGGCGCTCCCACACGACCGACTGACCGGCGCCGCCTGCCACCTTGCGAGCGAGCCACGGGCGGAGCACGGGCATCACGTAGAGGCCTGGACCCGCGCCGGTCTTCGTCGTCGAGAAGAACGCCACCATGCGCCCGTCGGGGCTGCACGCGGGGTAGCGGTTCTCGCCTTGGCGCTGCGTGAGGCGCCGCAGGCCGCCGCCGCGCGTGTCGGTCGCGACGAGCTCCGCCCCCCCCTGCACCTCCACGGTGAACACGAGCAGGAGCCCCTGAGCCGTGTCGCAGAACGAAGGGGCGCTCGCCATGAAGCCCGCGGGCGAGACCGGCGTGCCGTCGACGTGCACGCGCTGCACGGGCGCGCCGCCGACGTAGGCCATCTTGCCGAGCGGCCCGAACGCCGGGTGGTGCGCGAGGGGCGCCGCCGGGCCCGCGGTGAGCTTGCCCGCGTTGTTCGGCTCGCCCACCATGATGAGCGACTTGCCGTCGCGCATCACCGTGACCGCGGTGCGCGTGCCGTCGGGCGAGAACGCGAGGCCGAGCGCCGACCCGGGCAGGTTGAACGGCAAGATGGTGCCGGCGACGCCCGTCGCCACGTGGAACGGCGCGTAGTCGCGGCTGATGAGGTAGAAGAGCCGGCCGCCGGGGCCGAACGCCGGGGACATCACCGTGGAGTCCGTGGGGCTCTCGAGGGCCTGGCCGAACCCGTCGGGGTCGATGCTCTGCGCGGTCTGCCAGCGGCCCGCGCGCTGCGCGAACGCGAGCCGGCTCGCGAAGGCCCCTGGCCTGCCCGTGAGCGCCCCAAGCAGCGCGTCGGTGGCGAGGTGGGAGGCGGCGCGCGCGCTCGCCCCCACGGGGAAGGTGCCGCGGTAGAGCGGCCTCGGCGCGGCGCTCGCGTCGGCCCCCGCGGGCAGCGGCGCGGCCCCGGCGGTGAGGTAGGCCTCGGCGGCGAGCGTCGGTGTGGCTGCGCTCGGGTCGAGCGTGAGGCGCACGACGGCCTCGGCGCCCTTGCCCCGCCACGCGGCGAGGTCGATGACGGAGTCGCGCGTGGCCGCGGGGTCGGGGGCCTTGTCGTCGGCGAGCACCTCGTACGCGCCCGAAAGGTCGAGATCGTTGCGCACGACGTCGCGCGCGGTCTTGTCCGCCTCTCCCGCGGGAGGGATCGGCACGAGGCCGAGCTTCGGGCGCGGGGCGATGCCGCCGGCGGAGCCGTCCACCTCGACCGTGCCGAGCGCCGAGTCGTCGGGTGGCGGAGAGCCCGACTGGGCCGCGGCCTCCGGCGCGACCGAGGCGAGCGCGGCGAGCGCGACGAGGCCGGCCAGCGACACACGGGGCGCCGCGCGCGGGCGCGCGCGACGGGGGACACGGGGGCTCACTCGCTTCATTCGCATTGACTCCGGACTGTGCATCGGAATCCAACCGACAGCGTTTTTCCAAGCATATCTGGGTAATTGGGCGGTGGGGGCGGCAGCTCTCCCCCGCTCGCGCGGACGCGCGCCAGGGTGGCCTCCACCTCGGCGTCGAACGCCGCGTTGCCGCTCAGGCCGATGACCGAATACCCGCCCATGCGCCGGTCCGCGCCGATGGAGACGATCGCCTCGCCGCGCAGCGTCTTCAGGGTCTCAAAGGGCACCTTCCCGCGGATCTGGAAGTGCGCGAGGAACCACGCCGCGAGCTGCGCGCGGTACAGATCGGCCGCCCGCCCCTTCAGCGGATCGGTCTCGGTGCCGTGCTCGGAGCCGGCGGCCGACCCGAGGGTCGACGAGGCGCCGGCCTCGCCCGCGCCGCCGTCGCCCTCGGCCGAGGTGGCGACGCTCGCGCCGGCGTCGGTGAGCGCGCCCGCGCCGGCGTCGAGGGGGTTCTTGAGCGGCGTGTCGACGTCGGCGTGCGGGGAGGGCTGCGAGGTCTCTTCTTTCGTGACCTTGGCCTTGCGCTCCCAAGCCGAGGGGAGCTTGCCCGGGTTGCGGCTGCCCTTCTTCAGCAGCGCCACGGGCGTGATGGAGACCGCGAGCGGGCGCGCGTTGTCGTCGGAGATGGCGACCGTGACCGGCGCGGGCGGGGGCAGGAGGAAGAGCGCGACCACCGCGAGCTGCGCCGCGACCGCCGCGACCGCCGCGACCGCCACCTCGCCTGGACGGAACGCGCTCGCCGCGATCACGGCTTGGGCTCCTCCTCGGGCTCGACGAGCAGGTTCAGCGAGGTGACCCCGGCGGTGCGGGCGGCCGCGACGGCGCGCGCGACCACGCCGTAGCGCGCCTCCTTGTCGGCGAGGATGTAGACCTCGTGCTCCGACTGCACCCGCGCGTTCTGCTGGAGCTCCTGCTCGAGCGAGGCGGTGACGTCGCGCTCGCCGAAGAGGATCTTCTCCTCCTTCGTGATGGTGACCACCAGCTTCGCGTCCTTCAGCGGCGTGTTGGCGGCCTTCACGTCGGGCAGGTCGACGTGGAGCCCCGTGGTGAGCAGCGGCGCGGTGACCATGAACACGATGAGGAGCACGAGCATGACGTCGACGAGCGGCGTCACGTTGATGTCGGTGAAGCCGCCGCCCCCGCCGCCCGAGCTGCGGCCCCCACCGGAGAGCGCCATCTCAGCGACGCTCCGAAGGCGGGAACTGCGAGGTCGACGGCCCGCGCAGCGAGCCCGGACGCACGGACACGAGCGGGATGGGGACGTCGGCCTTGTCCTCGGCGATGAGCGCGACCCACTCGGCGGCCGAGGCCTCGAGCTCGGCGATGAGCTCCCCCACGCGCTTGTCGATCGCGTTGTAGAAGACCACCGCGGGGATGGCCGCGGCCAGGCCGATGGCGGTCGAGATGAGGGCCTCGCCGATGGCCGGCGCGACCACGGGCAGCGCGGCCGACTTCGCCGCGCCGATGCGCACGAAGGCGTCCATGATGCCGTACACGGTGCCGAAGAGGCCGATGAACGGCGCCGCCGAGGCGATGGAGCCGAGGAGCGAGAGCAGGCTCCGCGCGTGGCGGCGCTCGTCGACGATCGCGCGGTCGGCCGCGGCGCGGAGGCGCTCGAGGTTCGTGGTGCCGCGCTCGGAGAGCTCGCGCACGACGCGCGCGCCGGGGGAGTCGAGGCCGCCGCTCAAGAGCGCGAAGAGCGCGGACCCGGAGCCGAGCCCCTTCGCTGATTTCTCGAACTGTTGCGACGAGTTGCGAAGACGCACGAGCTGCTGGAGCTTCAGCGCGGCGATGAGCCACACGCCCACGGAGCAGAGCACGAGCAGCACCACGGTGACCTTCACGGGCCACGACGCGTGCCCGATGAGCTGCGCGAGATCGAACTCGATCTTCGTCTCGGCGGGTTCGACTCGAAGTGCTCGAAGCAAGGGGGACCTCCGCGACGAGCCCTCGCGGCGCCCTCGCCGCGCGCCCGTCTTGACCCGTTCTAGCGGAGAACCGCGTCGAAGTCGCCCCGGGCGGCGGCGGCGGGCCGCACGCCGCCGCCGGCACCTCGCGCCGCGCGAGGGCCTCGACGGCGGGCGCCACGGGCCGCGCGCGCTGCTGC
>CAZHGG010000006.1:0-28419 GCA_964531755.1 uncultured Polyangiaceae bacterium | reverse complement strand
GTTCCCATGCGCCAAGGCTTCCCTCGCCGAGATCATCGGCCCTCGCCTCCTGCGGCCCGGCCGCGTTCCGGTCGTGGGCGCCCTTTCGCGAGGGGCGGGCGCGCCGAGCCCGCAGCCTCGAGATCGGCGAGCCCGGCCTTGGCAGGCCCGTGCTCGGAGAGGTACGTGCGCTGCCGAAAGGCCATGGCGTCTCGATAGGCCCGCTCGGCCGCGCGCGAGTCGCCGGTCGCCCGCAGCGCGTCACCGAGCGCCGTCAACGTGAGATGGCGACCACTTCGATCCCGCATGAGCGCGTTCTTGAGGCACGTCAGCGCGCGGGAGACCTCCCCCTGCGCCAACGCCAGCTCCCCCAGCTTGCGCCACTGCGCCGGCGAGCGGCGCGGCGGCGACACGTGAGTCTCGATCCAGCGCGCAGCGACGTCCCATTCGCCCCGAGCTCGGGCCACGTCCGCCAACAGGTCGTAGAGGAAGTCCCGGCGGGGCGGCCCCTTCGCCTCGAGCGCCAGCCGGAACGCTCGCTCGGCGTGCTCGAGCTCGCCCTGCGCGAGGCACGCCTTCCCCGCCATCGTGAGCTTGTGCACGGGGGCGACATCGTCGTGGTCGCGGTCTGCCCGAATGCACGCGAAGGCGTGGGCGCGAGCGCGGGCCCCGAGGCCGAGCGCGAGCGCCGAGCGCGCCGCCGCGTAGTGGGCGCGGTGACAGGCCTTGCGGAGATCGCCGCGGCGCGCCTGATCCTCCACCGGGAGCGCGCGAAAGAGCTCGATGGCCTGCTCGAACGCGCGAAGCGCGCGCTTGTCGCGGCCATGCTCCACCTTGCTTTCGAAGATGCCCAGGCGGTACCACACCTTCACGGCCCTCGCGTCCAGCGCGAGCGCCCTCTCGGTCCACTCACGAAAGGCCTTCCGCGATAGCTGTCGCTCGACGCAACGGGCGCGAGGCCGGTCGCGGCCACGCTGCGGCGAGGCCTCCTCGAGCAGAGACGCGTAGAAGAGATACGCGAGCGCCGCCGCGCGACGCGCAGTGGGCACGAGCGCAAACGCGCGACTCGTGAGGTCGACCGCGTCCACGAAGTTGCGGAGCTGCCCGAGCGCGAACGCCACCCGGTCGGCGAGCCCCAGCGCGCTCTCCGTGAGCGGCGTGGGGAGCGCACCGGAGAGCGCGGCGAGCGCGGGCCAGTCGGTCCGGGCGAAGAGGCGTTCGGCTTCCTGGGCCGCTCGGTCGAGCTCACCGTTCAACGTGAAACCAGCCTGATCCATGGCCCCCTCCCGTGTGTTCGCAGTGGCTCAGTGCAAGGCGCGATCCAGTCGATCGAGGTGTGCGACGCCGTCTCTCAAGCGCAGATAGATGCGACGAGCATCCTTGTCGCTCCACGCGTCGCACTCGTGCGTGGAGCCGTTCCGTCCACTGCCCTTTACGCTCTTCAGGTCGAGCCGGGCCAGAGGCGGCGTCCCGCGCGGCAGGTCCACCGACACATACCGGGCGAGATCGTCGACGCGCTCGTTCACCTGCACCAGGCGATCGGTCTCGATTCCTTTGACGCTCCGAGCGAACGTGTCCTCGTACACGACCTTCGCGGAGGGACTGTCGAGGAGTCGCTCCCCGTAGATCGCGCGCTTCGACGCGTCCCACGCGAGCTGCCCCCACGTCGAGAGGGTCACTTCGCCGCCCTGGCGAAAGAGGAGCGCGTCGGGAATTTCGATGAGCTCTTCGGCGGACACGCCCAGCCCAAGCGAGAGACCACGAAGCGCGCCCACGTGCCTGCGCACCGACGCCTCGAGGTCGAACTTCAGCGGAACCCGCGGAATGCGGAGCAGCGGCATTCCCGGCCCGTCGAAGAGGTAGAGCTGCTCGTCCGCGTAGATCATGCCGAACAGCGTCGCGTAAGCGAGGAGGGCCTTGAACCCGCCGACCAAGTTGAAGACCACCCGGTGCCCCGCTTCCCGGTAAGGCCCCACGTAGTCGCGGCAGAAGTCCGCGAACGAGGCCATGCCGCCCTCGAAGGCCTCTACGCTCGCCGTAGAGAGCCCGTCCAGCACCCTCACCTCCGCGGTGACCTGCGGCCCCCTCGCGCGGATCCACGCGGCGGCGGCCTGTCCGGCGGCCTCCCCCTGGGCCGTCGCCGTCACGAGCAGCACGTGATGCGCGCCGCTCTCGAACGCCACGCCCGACGACACGAGGCCGTTGAGCTCCGCGCTGAGGAGCTTGGCCTCCGCGGGGGTGGCCCTGGACAGGGCGTCTGCCTGTCGCGCCAGGCGCGCCACGAGCTCCGCGCCGCGGCTGCGCGCACGGAGCGTCGCCGCGTCGTCGTTGGCGCTCTCCCGAAGGTCGCGGCCGAGGTCGCCGGCCCCGTTCGTGAACAGGCTCGTGCCGCACGTGGAGACGAACAGGGTGGTCAAAGGAGCACCTCGAGCGCGAATCTCCCGAACCCGAAGGTGGTCCCCTTCCCAATTTGTACGGCCGTGCCGAACGCGAGCAGCCGAGACAGCGCTCGCACACACTCGCCCTCGAGCACGAACGACCCCGTCATGCCAGGCCACACCATGCGGCGTCCCTGGCGCGTGGAGTAGCGCCGCACGTGGCTGACCGACGTGTCGACCTCGCTCGTGACGACGTCGAGGTCGCCCAGCGGGGGCAGGCTGCCCCTGCCGTACAGCTGGGAGAGCATGTCCGCCCGGCGGTGGAGCGCCACCAGGAAGCGACGACCGTCCGGGGCCCCGTGAATCTTTCCTTCGTCCACGATCCGCGCCGGTGACACGAAGCGGACGCGCAGCCGCCGCGCGGGCAGCGTCAAGGGCGCCGGCGCGAGGCTCACGCCCAACAGGGAGAGCGAAGGCCGGATCCCACGCCCCTGGCTCTCTCGGATCCCCAGCCCGCGGGCGGCCGCATCCTCGAGCGTCCTCGTGACGAGCGCCTCGTGCTGTCGAGCGGGCCCAATCAGCGTCACCCGAAGAGAGAGCCGCTCATCTTCGGCGAGACTCACCGTGTGACCGGTGTACGTGTCCTCCGGCGCAAAGAGGACGGGGCTCGGAGCATGCGTCGTGACGCTGGCAGGCGCGAGCGCGTCGGGAATGGGCTCCGCGAGCTGCGCGTAGAGGCACGAGCGCGCGTGCGGAAGCGCCGGGCAGCGGCACGCCCGCTCACGAAGCGCATGGCCGAACGCTCCGTGGAGCGCTCCGGTCACAAGCGGGGGCAGGCGCTGGGCAATGGTGGCTCGGAGCTCCATTCGGAGCGTCCGCACCTCGGGCAGGTTCCCGAAGGCATGGGCTTCTTCGGTATCGTGGACGCTAACGTTGGCTGCGTGCATATTCCCTCCACTGGACGAAACGAAACTCATGGGTAGTGCGGACCGAGCCGTCCAGGCGAAGCTCTTCGCTGGCCTCTCGGTCGGTCGTGGCCGTGAAGCAGCGGATGCCCCTCTGTGAGAGCTCCTCGACCAGCGCCACGGTGAGACCGTGCTCGGTCGCCACGTGAGCGGCGGCGGCGTTGAGGGCGACTGCGCGCGCGGCGAGGTCCCGCGCGAGCCCACGCACCCCGGCCGCTTCGAGCGTGGGGGAGACCGTGGGCATCCCCCCGTCGAGGTCGGTCGGCTCGCCGAGACCGAGCGCCAGCGCGCCGACGCGCTGCCCCACGGGCCAAGCCGAGACCGGGTGGTTCGAGAGGTTGAGGAAGGTCCCGCGGGCGTCGGCTCTCGGCAGCTCAGTCGCGCGCGCGACGGGCACTTCGTTCAAGAGCGCTTCCACGGCCAGATGGAACACCTTGAGGTTCTCGCGCACCGTCGCAGCAGGGGTGACGCTCGAGCGAATGCCGAGGTGCTCGACGTCGTTGCGAAGGCCCCCAACCCGTGGCCCCTCGCGGACGACGTCGAGCGCGCCACCCGCCTCCGCGACGAGGACACCGGACGCGGTCCCCTTCGCCTTGGAGGCCTCCCCACCCAGCCGATTCCAGCTCTCCTCGATCCATCGACGCTGGTCGTCCATTCCCGGCGTTCCGACCTCGAGCAGGGGCACGCCCCACGGTCGCCGGAGCGCGAAGAGCGTCACGAGCGCCTCGCGCAGCGCGGCGGCCTGCTCGGGGAAGCGCTGGAGCTCGCCGCACAAGCGCGCGTAGGCCACGGTCGCGCGCGCGCCCTGTTCGCTCGACACCACGCTGTCGGAGCGGAGCCCGCTCACGCGGTCTCGCAGCCAGTCGAGCGTGCCGCGCAGGGCGGGCATTCGCGCGGTGAGCGCCCGCGTATCCTCGCTCTCGATCGCCTCGACGAGCTTGCCGGCCGACTGCCCGAACAGCGGCTTGAGGCGGCCGGTGCAGAGGTCATCGCTGAAGGCCTTGACCGCCTTCCCAAGCGCCTCGCCCGCCACATTCCGCGCGAGCCCCAGCTCCCTCTTCGGTCGCTCCTGTTCGCGCGCGAGCCTGACCGCCTCATCGCCCAGGAGGCCCGTCAGCGCCGCGAGCTCATCGCCCCGACCGTACAGCTGTACGGCGGTGAGCGCCGAGTTCCATCGCCCCACGGTCAAGAGCTCGGTCAGGTCCCACACCGGCGCGACGCCGGCCACACTGGCGGCGAACGCGCCGTAGGTCACCCGCACGCTGGGGGCGCCCTCGATGCGCTGGCGCAGCCACTCGGAGCGGACGAAGTCGAGCGCCGACATCGCGAGGAGTGGCTGCACTCGGAACCCGTGCGTGATGTCGAGGTGGATGTCGAGGTCGCGCCCGGGGGCGCTGCCACCCAGCTCCGTTCGCACGGCCTCGAAAATTTCCCACATCTCACGGTTGTCCTTCCCGTCCGGGATGGGGACGATTCGCACGTGAGGACCTATCTCGGTCTCGACAACTCCCTCCGCACACCAGCGCTCACGCGCCTTCTCGGTGCAGAGCAAGACGATCTCGTCGAAGGGCCTTCCCCTCGCCTTGCCAGCGTCCGAGATGGCGCGCTGCACAAAGCGGGTGGGCTCGGTTTGGAGTTCGTCGAGCGCGTACCGACACGAATCGTAGTGGGGCGGCTCCTCCCGCCCTACGCCAAGAAAGGAGAGCAGTCGTCGTGGCATGTTCACTCCTCCCGCAGACTAAGCTTCTTGAGCTTGCGTCCTTCGTAGTGTGCGAGACACGCGACCGGGCTCTCCTTCGCGGCGCACTCGAGGCGCTCGAGCACCGCCGCGTCCATCGTCACGGCCTGGCCCTTGTAGGGAGATCCGCTATCGCCCTCGACGTGAATCTCGGTTCGTCGGCGTGAGTCTCGCTGCGCCCACGCCTTCACTTCACGCGTCTCGAGGCTACGCGCGGGCGCGGCGGCCGCAGCGGACGCGGCGGGCCCCCCACCCGCGGCGACCGGCTGCGCGACAACATGCGGCGCGAGCAGCGCGTCGAAGTCGCTCTGCTGGTCGGGAGTGCGATTCTCTCTGGCCCTCCAGTCCCTCCAGCCTCGCCGGTCTTTCTCCGCGAGCGCGAGCGCGAGAGCCCCGAGCTCCTCCGCGGCAAGCCCCGCGTCGCGGGCCCGGGCGAGCCTGGAGAGCACGTCGGCCATGTTTCCGGGGCCCTTCAGTTGGGCCACCAGGTTTCGGGCGGCCTCTCGCGTCTCCTTGGCCGTGCGCTCCGCGGCCTCTCGCGCCCGCGCTTCGCCTTCGCGCACCTCCCTCGCTTGCCGCTCCGCGTCGCTCTCCTCGATGCTCATTCGACCGTATCCGGCGTTGGTCTTCGCGCCGAGGCCGAGGTGCTCGAGCCCAAGCCTGAGGAGGCTCCGGGCCGCTTCACACCAAGCAGTCTCCCCGTCGAGCACGATGAGGAAGGTGCCTTTCGATGTGCAGAAGGGGATCGGGGTCGGGCTGTCGAAGTCGCTCGGTGCCACGCCTTCGCCCGCGTAGTACTTCGCGTGGTGAACGGTCATCACGTCGGGCGCCAGCCCGCTCGGCCCCTCGGGCTTCCACCAGGCATCGTGAAAGTCGACGCAGCCGGAGGCCTCGGTGGTCCCGAAGAGCTCGCGGTAGCTCTCGCCGGCCTCGCTCCAGTCGTGCCCGCCGACGAGCTTCCGCGCCGCCGCGGCGGCGAGGCCTTTCAGCGCCGAACCAGGCAAGATCGGCACGCCCCACGTGTGCTCGAGCGTGATCCCGTTCTCGACGACCCCCTTCGCGCCGAGGCCGATGGCCACCCGCCCCTCGGCCTGGGCCTCGAAGCACTGCGCGCCTCCCTCGGCGAAGACCTCTCGGCGTCGCCGGTACGCGGCTTCGTAGCCCTCACGGAGGCGCACTTCCGCGGCCTCCCGGATGACGATGGCCTTTTGCGGAGCGTCACTCTCGGTCAGGTACTTGTCCAACCAGAGGCCGGGGTGCGTCGAGGCCTGGACCTCCACGCCGGACAAAGCGGCTCGGCGGCTCATACGCCCTCCCCCTCGAGCTCGCTCTGCGCAAAACGCCGGAACCACACGCTCGCGGCGATGGCGTCGCGGGAGAGCGCCACGTACTGCGAAAGCGGCTCCTCGAGGGCGGCACGAGTCAGATCCGCGTGCGCCAACGCCTCGCCGAGCTTCTTCACCAAGAGCTTGCCCTGATCGTCACGCGAACTCACGAACGCGAGCGCTTGCGCTAACCCCGCCTGCTTGATGAGCGTGGGCAGCCTGAGCGCGTGGGTCCTGAACTTGCCCTCTCCCTCCTTGCCCTTGACCTCCCGGGCCGCCTTGTGCGCGGCGCTGGCCCAGACACGTTGCCGACTCACGCGACACCCCCTTGGAGCACGAGGCGGCATCGTCCGCGCCCCACCGTGGCCTTGCCGCCGAGCTGGAGCGAGCCTGCAGCGAGCTTCGCGAGAGTCTCGAACACCTCGCGATCGTCGGCCTTCCCATTGGGGAGGGCAGCGCACATGCTCACCAGCACGGTCTCCGTCGGCAGGCTCTCTTCGTACCACAGCGCGCCGTCCTTGACGGTCTTCGTCTCTCGCTCGAGAGACACGCGCGCGTCGACCTGCGTGGCGTGCTCGGCCAGATACCCCATCACGTCGTCGTGGACGATGCACATACGCCGCGCGAGGAGGCCGCGATCCGCCGCGTCGGCGGCGCCTGGGTAGAGCAAGGCGGCGACGCGAGCGGCCACGTCGTCCGCCCCTCGCTTGTCCGCCGCGAGGTCGAAGTCCTCGAGCAGGACCTTGTCTTGCCCCTTGACCTTCACGCCAAGCGCGCTCTCTTTCGCCACGAGGCAGGCCTCGGCGCTCGAGGGCTCCGCCGGGGGGAGCGGAGCTTGTCCAGCTTCACGAAGATCGCGCGAGAGTCGCCGAAGCAGCAGCGGGCTGGTCGCGTACGCGAACGTGCCGGAGACAGAGCGGACCGGCAACAGCAGGAGGTTCGCGTCGCCGAGCACGAGCGCGCCGGAGTGATCCGAGGCGTTCGTGGTCTCCGGCCCAAACACGCCGAAGAGATTGGGCAGCGCGCTGGCCCGAGCCTTCGCGCGAAGCGCACCCTTGAGCGACGAGCCGGGGATGAGCGGCATCCCCGTCGCCTTGTCGCGGGCCACGGGCAGATCCACGGCGCCGAGAGCGTGACCCGTGCCGCAGTGGAGGGGGGACAGAGCGTGAACCAGAAGAAGACGTGTCATCGAGCGGCTCCGGGCGTGGCAGTAGGATGGGTGGTGAAGTACTTCAAGAACGCCGTCAAAGCGTCGGTGGCGCCGCCAAGGGGCTTCACTCTCCTCGACTCGTCGACCGCGAGGTCCACGGCCACTGACCGTGACTCTGTCTTTGTGATCTGGAGAATAACCGGCACGCTGTCGGCCCCCGGAACGGAGAGCACCAACGCGAGTGGACGCCAAGCCGTTCCGTCGTGGTAGGGACGAACGATCAGCGGAGACGCCATTCGCTCGTAGTCCTTCGGCTTCAGCGTCGAATCAGCCGGTTCGCTCCTCTGATCTTGAAAGTGGAAAAGGATGGGCATCCCAAACCTGGCCCGAGGGAACTTATCTACCTTCACGTGGCGCTCTGCATGACGGCTACTTGCTCTGCCTGTAACGGCTCGAATGGCTTCCGGCTCGGGCCACCGACTACGGCCTGCTGGCTTCATGTTCCCAGCCTCCTGCGAAGGGGGGTTTCGGCCGAGCTCCGGAGCCTGCCGAAAGCGCCTGAGCGCGTCAAGCGCCACCTCGTGAGCTTCGGCGGGAGTACTGCACGAGTCCGTGTGCAAGCCGAACTGCACACCATGGAGACTCGGCACGAGGGGGAGCGTCTGCTGCAAGCGCGGGCGCGCAACCTTTCCGCCCGCGAGTTCGTCGCGACGCTGCACGAGGCTCGACAGAAAGGCCTCGAGCTCAGGTGCGCGGTCCTTGGCCACAACCGCCCCGAAGCCTCTCCGAGTGCGGCCACCGACTCCACCAAAAAGCAGCCATGCGTCGAGCGCGAGGAGCACCTCGACGGCGTGCGCCTCCGGACAACTCAGGGTGAGCCTTGCGACCCCGGCGAGAGCCGTTAGACTGCCATCTTCGGCGCGCTTAGGGAGGTTCCCTCTCGGCTGGAGAGCAAATGCAGCATACGCGCGCCCCGGAAACTCTCTGCCGACTGTTCGCGGGTTGTATCGTGGCGAATCGCCACTCGAAGGTCGCGACTCAAACACTCTTATGGTCGTAGGCTTCAGGCTCTCGAGCTCCGCGATCGAGAGGGCGACTCGACCTGGAACGGAAGCCGCCCCCCAAAGCTCCGCCTCCTGGCCCCTCATCTCCTCCAGGGAGTCGAGGCAGCAGCCGGTGGTTGCTCGCCACCAGAAGCGAAGCTGTCCGCGTATGGACGCGGCGCGCACGGGAGTGACCGGGTCGAGGGCGCGCACGTGGCTAATCGTCACGTCGCGATCGTCCCAACCCACCCCGCCGCCGTGCACCGGAGTGACGATTTTGAGCGCGACAGTGACAGTTGACACTCCCGGTCGTCCACGAAACTGAATGGGAGCGGGCTTCACGCGTTCCCCACTAGCGCCATGCCGAAGCCATCTCGGCGATCTTGCTCACCCGTCGATACGCAGTCCATCCAGACCTCCTTCGCCCACTCGTGGGCGCTCCCCTTCTTTGGCGCAACCCAATAGACACTCCCCGCAGGGGCCATCCGTCGTGTGGCCTTCGGGGCGCGCACGACGAAGTCCCACCCCGAGATGACCTCGGGGCGGTCGACGACGGCTGCGACCACCCTCGCGCCGCGAATTTCGGCGGGAACCGCGCCCTCGGCGAAGATCGCGGGCGTGACCAAGACGACGCGCAGGAGCTCGCTCTGCGGGTCGATGGCAGGACACGCGATCGCGTGCTGCGCCACCTTCCGAAGGTAGCTCGGCCTTCGTTCGCCGCCGAGCACGACCGGCCCGGGCCGCAGCCCCTCGGCGCCCTCAGCGTCGAAGCGCAGGCCGTAGCGCCCCCCCTTGTCGGCGAGGCGGAGGTGCTCGGTGGAGAAGAGCATGCCGTCCTCCCCGGTACGATTCGGCTGGAGCGCCACGTGCGTCCGCAGCTCGCGGGGGAGCGGCCCGATCCCGACGTCGTCGGTCACGCACTCGTCATCTGTCGCCTTCGCGAGCCAGCGGAGGAGGCTCTTCTCGCTCCAGAACGCTGGCCCCGGCGCTGGCTTCGCCCGCTCCTTCGAGGCGAGGCCCACGAGCTGCAGGCCGTCGAGGTCGGTCACCGCATCGTCGGCCGGAGTCGGCGCGAGGCGCCTCCGTCGCAGCCGGGTCTTTTCCTCCGGATCGAGCTTGAACCACACCGCGTCGCGGGGCGCGGGAAAGTAGCTCTGCTGCGCCGCACCCTCCGCGTCCAGCGAGACGAGCCAGGGGCCGCGAACGGACACCGAGCGTTGAAGTTGGGCCCACTCGTCTCGATTCGACCCCAGCGCCGACCTGACGAGTCCCGCCACGCTCGATGGCCACGGGAAGGGGAGTGTGTGGGAGCGGACCGCGCCGGTCGCCATGGGGCGCCCGTCACGGAGAACCAGCGTATCCCTCGGTTCGATGAGCCAGCTCACGGTGTCACCTCTCGATCCGTCTTTCGGGTCAGTCGCTCGGCCTTCGGAGGAAGCGCCTGTTCGAATGCCTCGAGGAAGTACCTCGCGATCTGGAGCTCCTGGGTCAGGGAGTGCACGAGGTCGATGGGGTCGGTTTCCTGGAGCGGCGCGAGCTGTTCGTCGACCGCCGCACGCGCGCCCGCCGTCAGGTCCGCGCCTCCCCGTTCGCCACGGCGCCTCCCGAGCGCGCGGCGGATCGCAGCGGCCGCCGCATCTCGAACGAGCTCGCGATCCCCGGGTCGCGCGCCGCGAGCGAGCGGTTCGACCGCCTCCGCGAGGGCGAAGGCGGTCTTGTCGGGCATGGCCTCGCCGTAGAACAGCCTGCACCAGGTCGCGATGCGCGCCCCAAGATGGGGAGCCCCGGACCACGACCCCACGGCTTCCAGTCGGCCACCGCTCCGCGGGTCGACGATGATCGCGAGCGCGTTTTTTCCCTCGTGCCCCTTGGCGAGCTTCTCCGCGTCCTTCGCTTGCTGGCGCACCTCGGCGAAGTCGACCAGGTGATGCGCAACGGCGAGCCCAACGGAGAGCGTGCCGTTGGGGCCACCGCTCTCATCGAACTCACGCACCCCCATCCTGAAGGCCTCGGCCAGCGCCTCGGCGCACTGGAGCGCGGTGTGCAGCGGCAGGAGCGCGAGCACATCGTCGCCGCCCGAGTAGATGAGGCTCCCGCCGTGCGCCTCCTCGACGATGCGCTTGGCCGAGATGGAGAACGCGTCGAGCGCTGCTCCAAGCCTCTTGTGGGCGGGCAGCGAGTCCTGACGGTCGATGAGCTTTCCCATGTTGTCGCCGTCGGCGAGCAGGAGCGCGTAGTACGGACTCGGCGCCGTCATCCCAACGCCTCTCCGAAGCTCTCGAAGGGCGCTCGCCGCGTCTCTTCGCGCCTTTTCCCGCCCCTCGCGCGACTCGAACCCCTGCTCGATCCGGTCATCCAGTCGACCCTCGTAGAGCACGGCGCCGTCGAGGAGGCGCCCGTCTCGGTCGGAGGCGAGCCCACGCGCCGGGAGGATCGCGCCGAGAGGCCCGGACGCTGGAGCTCCCGGAACCGCTGGCGGTCCGGAGAGCTCGTCGAGATTCACCCGACACGCCCGGAGGGCATCGGCGTACTTCGCGATGCTCTCTTTGGCGTTCGGGCGGTGGCTCAGCCCACTGCGCCACGGGGCGGACGCCACATGGGACGTGCTGTGGAATTGTGGGCGCCGTGCCCGCGAACCGCCATCCACACCGAGGCGCTTCAGCATGCCCACTCCGCACAGCCGCTCGCCGCGCCGAACGAAGTAGTGATGGCGCTGCCGGCTTGCAGTCTTGGAGTCATCGAAGAGGTCTTCATGAAGCACGGACTCGCGCAGCCCATCCATGGACGACTTGGGGATGCGAGCCTTTCCTTCGGCCTGCTTCCACCCTCGGGTGTTCTTGCGAGCAGCCAGGAGCTCCTCGGCTCGCCCACGCTGGCGGGCGTAGTCGTCGGTGAGCGGCACCGCCACCCAAATGTACTCCATGAGATCCTCGAGCTGGGCCCTCGCGTCCTCCTCACGGAAGAACTCTCGGCCCTGAAGGCGACGAAACGCGTCGTCGATGACTCCGTGGAGCGCGCCCCGCATGGCTTCCTTACCCTTCTCGGCCACGACCCTCGCGTCGTTCGGGGGGGGGACGACAACGAGGACCTTGTTGGCCACTGCGGGCTTGCCGTCGCGCGACGCGTCGAGCGACGCGGGAAACACCAGGCTCTCTCCCCCACATTCGGCCGCGAGCGCCGCAGCCACCGCACGGGACAGCTCGCTCAAGAGCCACGAGCCGAACCAGAGGTCCTGGCATCTTCGCGCGCTGGCAATGAAGTCTTGAACAGGCCCAATGCTTACGAGCAATAATGACGACGACATTGTGACTCCTTCGTTCGAGCGCGCCGGTGAACTCTACTCACTCGTGTCAAAACTCCGGCCTGGGCGGCGCGGCTGCGCGCGGCTCGCCGCTTCCCCGAGGACACACTACCGGGCAGAGGCGCGGCATCCAACCCCATAATTCTCTTGCGCGCCGGCCCGCGCTTCGATGGCGCTACGCGTGGCTCGAACCGCCGGGCTCGTCCAGGCGCCCGGGCGAACGCCCAGCCCGAAGGTGACGCCGGGGGGGCCGGGCGGAAGGTGGGATGCGCTGCGCCGCACGCCCTCTTGGACGCCGCTGGCTCCCACTTTCTGACAGAGCTCCCAAACACGACCGCGCAGGCGCGCGCGAGCGGGCTCCAGGTGGTATAGAGGGCTCTGGCTGGGAACTGCCGGGGGAACGCATGGTGCTCGACGCTTGGGATGGGAGGGACCTCGGCGATGGGGCGAGGCGACTCCTTGATGAGAAGCGGCGGCGACGACTCGCGGCGCCTTGGTCGCTGGCGGAGCTGGAGCTCGACGACCGCGACGCCGAGCTGCTGATCGGCTGGCTGGCGCGGCTCGGGGCGCGCGAGTTTGCCGCCCACGCGGGCTCGGGCCGTGTGCTCTTCGGTCTCGATGACGGCACTGTGGTTTCCCACGAGGAGGCGCTCGGCCTGATGCTGCTCGCGACGTTCGCCGAGCACGCCAGACGAACCTCGGGGGGAGGCGGGCTCTGGCCGCGCCTCGCAACCCTCCCAAGCGAATGGACACGGGCGGCCCTCTTCAGCGAGCAGCCCTCTCCTCGGGTCGAGGTCACGCAGGCCATCGCCGCTGCCGCGCGCAGGCTCCAGCTCCGCCACGCCCTCGACGAGCACGACACCCATCGTTGGTTCCGAACGGTCATGCTGCAGGTCGGCTTCGCCGACGGCGACTGCACGAACCTGCCCCGGTGGCTCGACGGGGTGCGCCCCCTCCCCGTTGCGCTCGAGCAGCTCGTGTTCGGCCCGGCAGCGGCGGTCTCCGTGACGACGGCGTACGACGCGCTGAGGCGCGTTCGGCGGCGCCGGGCGTCGCGCGACGAGGCCTGGAGAGCCCTCGAGCGGTGCCCGTTCGTCCGCCCGTCGCTGCGCGAGCGGCTCGTCGACGCCGCGCTCGTCGCGGCTTCCGCCGAGCCGCACGGCGACTCCGTGGACGGAGGCGACGCCTTCACCCTCGGGCCTATGGGCGTACGCTGGCCGGCCGGGGCGGCGCCACAGACACTGCTCACCATCGGCCCCGTTCGCCACGGCGGTGCCGGAAAGCTGCGCGTCTCCGTGGACGGCGTGCGCAGGGCCTGGCTCTACCCGACCCCCGAGGGGCACTGCCCCGCCGGCGAGCGAGAGCTCGAGCTCGTCGTGCCGTTCGCCGCGAGGCACGTCCTCGAAGTGAACAGCACTCAGTCGGACGACGGCCTCGAGCAAGTCGTCGAGTGGAGCGACGAGGATGCGTTCTTCGAGGCGAGCGGCGCCCCCACCGGGGCCGCGACCCCGTCCATCTTGGTCACCCGCCGGCGCGTCGTGCGCGTCCCCGAGGCCGCCGACACACGAATCGTGATTGGCGACGTGACCCTCGTGCGGGTGGGGCACGGAGCGCGGGTGCTATGCCTGGACGACGACCAGGAGGTCTGGCCGAGGAGCGCGCCGGCCCTCGGCGTCGACCTCGACGTTCGCGTCCTCGAGAGCGTGGTCGACGGAGAGGACGTGCGCGTCGCGCTCCAGCTTCCGGGGGGCGCGCGGGTGAGGCAGGCCCGCGTCGGTAGCGTTCTGTGGAGAACGACGGAGTCGAACCCGGGCTGCGTCCACGCGCACGGGACCGTCCCGCCCGCGTCCGCGCGCGGTTGGACGCGCCTCACGCTCGCGCTGGACGTCGAGGGACGCCGGCTGCAACGAACGGTAAAGATCGGCGGCTACACTCGGCTCGCGGATACCGCAGAGTGGGTCCGTGAGGACGCTGTCCTGAGCAAGAGAAGCCTCAAGCGTCTCCGCTGCTGCTTCGGCCCCGAGCTCGTCGCGGAGGACGGCTTCCTCGTCGCCGGCGCACGCGTCCACCGGTGCCGAGACACCGGCCACGTCGACTTCGACCCCGTGTGTCTCGGCGAGCCACTCGATCTCTCTATCGGCCCTCCTTGGCACGAGCGCTCCGTGCGCAGGCGGCTCGCGCGCTCCCTCGTGGACGGAGGGAGGGTCGCCGCCCTGCGCTCGGCGCCGGGAGAGCTCGCGCTCGAGCTCACGGAGCCGCTCGAGGTCACTCCGGAGTTCTGGCTCTGCGTGTGGCCCGCGGACGGCTCGGTCGTCGGCCTCCCCATCACGTCGTCGGAGAGCACACACGTCCGTGCCGAATGGCACGGGGGCGAGGTCCGAGCGGCGGCGCTCGCCTTCCGAACGGCATGGCTCGGCGCCGCTTGGAACCCAGGATGGTCCGAGGGCCTCGACCCCCGCGATCCGCTCGGCCACTGGGCGACCATGCGTGCGCTTCGCCTCCCCGTGCTCTCGGAATCCCGACGCGAGGATCTGGTCGCGCTGGCGCAGCGTGACCCCGGCGCGCTCACCCTGAGCATGGGCTGCGCCGGCGCGAACAGCCAGCTCGCCGTCGGGGAGCGCCGGTTGGACGGGATGCCCCTCGATCGGTGGCGTGACGGGCTCTCCGTGTTGGGGTTGAGCGCTCGGCTCGTGTCCGCAAAGCAGCGTGACGCGCTGATCGACCGCGTCCGCGCGCTCTCCCCCCCTGATCCCCCGGACGCGTGGCGGCCGCTCTTCATCGGAGCCCTGAAGGACACGAGCGCCTTCCACCCAGGCGACACCTGTCGCACGTATCGGCGCCCAAACGACACGCGAGGCTGGGCGGAGCAGATGGCGTGTCGCTACCGCGGGTTCGCGAGCCTCGGATCACCCGAATATGCTGCCATGTCCGCGGCGAAGAGGAACCGCGAGCTTCGGCGGCGCGACAGCGAGCTGGAGCAGGCGTTCGCAAGGCGGGCGGGCCTCCACGACCTCGCCCCTCTCATGGAGGCCATCCGCGCCGACGTTGTCCCGCCCCACGCCACGCAAGCACTGTTCGACGAAGACTTCCGCACGATCGCTGCCGTCCACCTGCTCGACGAGCTGCGCGCGCTCCCCTGACCAAGAGACCCCATGGCCCAACTCGACGCACTTCGGCTCTGCGAGGACCTTCGCTCCCGCCTGGTAGACCTCGCCATCAGCGAGGGGGCGACCGGCTCGCCCCTCCTCAACGAACGACTCCGCGCTCTCTGGAGCAGCTCCGCGGCTGATGGCGGGCTCGTGGGAGATCTGTGGGTCGAGGGCGCGTTCGAGGCTCGTTCCAGCGGAACGACCCTCGAGATGCTCGCAGCCTCCGGGAGGTTCGACGCAGGGCTCCAACGCCACCTGCACGAGAGGGGGGTCTTCCAAGGCAGCCTCCCGCTCTACACACACCAGCTCGGCGCCCTCGAAGCGGTTCGGAGCTCCGCGCCAGGACGCAGGCCAGCCGTCGTGGTTACTTCGGGGACAGGCTCTGGGAAGACCGAGAGCTTCCTCCTTCCCGTGCTCGACGGCCTGGTGACGAGGAAGCGAGCGGGGGAAGGACTCCGCGCGCTGGTACTCTATCCCATGAACGCTCTCGTCAATGACCAGGTGGCGCGGCTCGCCACCTGGCTCGACAACCACGACTCGCTTCGCTTCTTCCATTTCACGAGTGAGACCCCCGAGACGGAGAGAGAGGCGGAGCGTGTTGGCTTCCCGCGCCTCGCCAGCAGCCACGTCCGCTCGCGCGAGGAGGCTCGAAGCTACACGCCCGACATCGTCGTCACCAACTACTCGATGCTCGAGTACATGCTCTGCCGCCCGCAGGACGCGGGCTTTTTTGGAGAAGGGCTCGACGCCATCGTGCTAGACGAGGCCCACTTGTACACGGGCACCCTCGCCGCCGAGATAGCCCTCTTGTTGAGGCGGCTCTTCGGCCGGTGCAATCGGCGCCCCGAGGACGTGCTCGTCGTCGCCACGTCGGCGACGCTCGGAAGCGGTACGCCCGCCGAGGTGGACGCACAGCTCGCGGAGCACCTCGCCGATCTCACCTCACGCCCGCGCGGCTTGGTCACGGTCGTCCAGGGAGAGAAGGCGCCGCGTGACTTCCCGGCTCCCGTGCCCGCCCCAGCACCCAGCGAGGCGCTGCGCCTCTTCGCCCACGAGGACCTCGGCGCGATGCGGACGCTCGAACAGGTTGGGCCCCGCACGAGGCTCGCCCGCGACCCCGCGCTCGCCGACACCCTGGCGAAGCTGCTCGCGCCAGCCTGTGGGGAGCTGGACGCGGCTTACGACGAGCCCGCGCGCGTCCTGAGCCTCCTCTTGCCGCGCGCCGCGCATGTGCAGCTCCTCCACCGCGCCCTCGTGGGCGCCGGGCGACTGCGCCTGCCGGAGCTAGCGGAGCAGCTCTTCGGCCAGGAGGGCGACGCCGAGCTGCGGCTGCGCGCCACCACGCAGCTCTTGAACCTCGCGGCTTCGGCCCGCACGAGCTCAGCGCGTCCCCCGCTCATCCCGCACCGCCTCCACATCGCGGTGCGAGCCGCGCACGGGGTCTCCCTGTGCGTCGATCCCGGCTGCTCGGGTCCAATCCACGAGAAGCTGGAAGGGCGAGGTGTGCTGACAGCAGGTCATGGTGTGTCTTGCCGCGCCTGCGGCGGCGTCGCGCTCCCCGTGTTCGCGTGCCCTGCGTGCCGCACGCCGTTTGTCGCCGGCTCCCTGGCAGACGCCGACGAAGGGGAATTCCTGGTCCCGTGGCCTGGCGACCGCGTGACGCGCGACACGCGACTCTTCTCGACTGACCGTGGCGAAGGCGACGGGCTCGTTCACTTCCGCCCGCGGACCGGAGAGCTCGTCGGACCCGGTGGCGACGCCGCCTACCTCCAGCCCGTGAAGCGCTCTTGTCCAAGATGCGAGAGCCCGCTGGTCGACGAAGATCCCGACGCGTTCGAGCGTCTCGGAGCTCGCCCCCTCATCACGTCGACTCCGCGCTTCACGACGGTCGTCACCGAGACGGCCTTGGCGGCCATGCCGGAGCACGTGTCCACCGCCACGCCCTGGCTGCCGGCCCGCGGTCGCCGGATGCTCGCGTTCAGCGACAGCCGACGGGAAGCCGCTGCGCTCGGACCCCGTCTGACCGAGCTCCACGAGCGTCGGGTGGTTCGCTCGCTCCTCCGCGACCTCGTGGTCCTCGGCATGGGCGACGTCACTGAGGAGCTCCAAGAGCTCGCGCAGGACATCGCAGACCTCGAGGCCAAGGCGCGAGTCACCCCCCTTTCGCTCTTGAAGCGACAGCAGCTCGACGAGGCGAAGAAACAGCACACCCTCCGGGAGTCCGGCCTCCCGGTGCGAGACCTGGCCGCCCGCACCGTGAATGGGACCCTCCCCAGCGTGATTCATGAGCTCCTCTCGGCCGATTCGGCGTCAGGCCACGACGCCCGGTCCTGGTCACAGGCGAAATGGGAGGACAACGCCAGCCGCGTCCGCGCGGAGTTTCCAGCGCTCGTGGCGCGCGAGCTCGCGCGCCGACCCTCGGCGCAACCCACGCTCGAGACGCTTGGCCTCGTTGAGCTTCGATATCCTGGCCTCGGGGCAATCGAACCGCCGGCGACCTTCGTCGGCTCGCTGCCCTCCCAGGCGTCCCGCGTGGCGTTCGAGGGTCAGTGGCCGACGTTCCTCTCGCTGCTGTGCGACACGCTCCGCATGGACGGTGTCGTCACGCTCGGCGCTCCTGACGAGGAGGAGATCGACTTCGCGGGCAAGTGGTGCGTCGAGCGAGGCGCGGGGTGGGCCGTCGTTGCGTTCGTCGGAGGCAGCGCGCGCCATCGCCGACGGGCGTTCGCGGCGGCATGGTTGTCCGACCTGCTCGGTGTCCCCGCTGACCAGGTCGACGACCTCGCGACGGAGCTGTTGGCGGCCTCGTTTCAGGCCCTTCTCAGCCACGACGCAGCCTGGCTCCAGAAGGATGCCCGCCAAACGCAAGACGGCCCCCGTCCAGGGCTCCGCATTCTGTTTCCTGAGCTCGCTCTCCGTCGACCGATCGCCCTCACAGTCGGACGTTTGACGGGATTGGCGTGGGCGCAGGCGCTTCGTGTGGCCGACGGTCTCCTCGTACCCGACACCGGCGGGGTCGCACCCGCCACCGAGGCTGCCCTGGACGCCCACCCGCGCTGGGGGCGCGACCGGCGAGCGCTCGTCGACCCTGTGTTCAGAATGGCGCTCTGGGCCGAGGAACACAGCGGCCAACTTGGACCCAAGGAGAATCGCCGCCTCCAGCAGCTGTTCGAAGCGGGCATCCGCAACGTGCTGAGCGCGACGACGACGATGGAGCTGGGTATCGACATCGGAGGATTGTCGGGTGTCCTCCTCTCGAACGTCCCGCCGGGTCGCGCGAACTACCTTCAGCGGGCCGGTCGCGCCGGCCGACGGGCGGACGGCTCGTCTGCGGTGGTACTCGTCACGCGCCCGAGGCCCTTCGACCGCGAGGTCTTCCGTCGCTTTGGCGACTATTTGGCTCGCCCTCTCCGGCGTCCGCGGGTGCTCTTCGAGCGCGAGCGGATTGGCCTTCGTCACGCGCACGCCCTCCTGCTCGGGGCCTTCTTCGCGGAGAGCTGGGGACCCAACGACGCGAAGGGCGCCATGGACGCGTTCGGGCAGGTAGACGTGTTCCTCGGTTTTCCCCCGCCCGTCCCGTGGGACGCCGCTAGGCTGCAGAAGCCCGAGCTTCCCGCACCGCTCGCCCAGCCTCCGCTGGACCGCTTCCGCTCGTGGCTACGGGGCCTCCCGGGCACGCCGATGGGGGCTGCGCTCCACGCCCGCGTCACGACCCTGCTCGCGGGCACACCGGTGTCCGTGGCCGACTGGCCCGCGTTCCTCGCGGGGGTCATTGGACGCCTAGCGACGGCGCTCTCGGAGCCCGCGGACGATCTCGAGCGGCTACGCCGCGACTACGACGCGATTCCGGACGACCCGGGGCCCGACCAACGAAACCGCCGGAAGGCGTGGGCGATCCAAAGCCAGCTCGAGACCCTGGGCAACGTCACAGTCATCGAGACCCTCGCCGACCGGCAGTTTCTCCCACGCTACGGCTTCCCGGTCGGCGTGCATCGCCTCCTCGTCAAGGTGCCCCGAAAGTCGAACGATCCGCGGCTGCGCGTCGAGGAGCGCTTCCGCTTCGATCGCCCGGCGCTGCTCGCACTTTCGGAGTACGTGCCGGGCTCGGTGGTCATGGCGGGCGGTCAGCGGGTCGCGTCGCGAGGCCTGCTCAAGCACTTCGCGGGCAACGAGGTCGACGACTCGTTTGGCCCCCGCGGCCGGTTCCGGCGTTGTCCGGACGGTCACTTCGTCTTCGACCTCGCCGGTGAGGTGGCGGATCAATGCGCGCTCTGCAAGAAGCCCATGACGGAGCCGCCGGGGGCGCTCCTCCTCCCGCGTAGGGGCTTCGTGACCGCTGGGTGGGATCCTCCCAAGCGAACCGGTCGGACGCACGTCGTGGGGCGCGCCGAGGCGGCCACGCTCGCCTTCGCGACCGAAGACGCCAAGCCGGTCCTCTTCGAGGGCTTCGGCGGCGTGTCGGGGCTCACGCTTCGCTACCTCGAGCAGGGGCTCATCCTCGCGTTCAACGAAGGGGAAGAGAAGCTCGGCTTTGCCGTTTGCACGAGCTGCGGCTACTCCGACAGCGAGGTCGCCCGCGGCAGCGGACGGGGCGGTCTCCCCAAAGATTTTGCAGAGCACCCGAAGCTTACCAGCGCGAAAGCAACGAGCCGCTGTTGGAGGACCGGCCAAGCCCCGGTGCTCCGGAATCACGTTCTCGCCGCACGCCAGACCACCGATGTCATGCTGTTCGACTACGCTTCCGTCCGCGCTACCGGCGTCTTCGGCATCGCGACGGCAACGACGTTAGGCCACGCGCTGCAGGTGGCCGGCGCTCGTTTGCTCGAGGTGGACACCCGAGAGCTCGGCGTACTGCAGACCTTCATTGGCGACCATGCGCCCATCCCCTGCCCTGTCCTCTTCGATAACGTGCCTGGCGGGGTCGGCCACGTGGGTGAGCTCGCGCACGAAGGGCGCAGATGGCTCGAGGAGGCGTGGAAGGTTCTGTACGTCGACGATGTCCACGATGCCGTCTGTGCCCGGGCGTGTCTGGACTGTCTCCTCACCTTCGACGATCAGCACGCGATGGCGCTCGGCCACCTGCAGCGCCGGCAGGCGATCGCGGTGCTCGAGAACTGGCTCGGAAAGTCGCGACCGTGAGCGGAGCTCGCATTGGATTTGTGGACGTCGACGCTACCGCCGTGAGGTGGGTGGACGGCGACGTGCCCCAGCTCGCCCGCGAGGTACTCGCGCTCCTGGGGATGGAGGCTCCCGGCGGACCGGACGGGCACACGGACGCCTCTCGCCTCGCCGCGACCCTCGCGAGCGTCGCGCCGGCCGTCGGGCTCACCTGTGCGCGAGAGATCGTCGTCGTCGCGCACATGAACGGCGCTGGCCACGTCACCCCACTTCCCGCCGAAGTAGGCGCGGTCTCGCGAGCGCTCGCTTCGTGCCCTGACGCCCTGATCGTCACCGGCGATCGGTTGCGCGCAGGCAAAGCCGCAGCACCTGCGTGCGACGCGGAGGACCTGCGTGCGACGCGAAGGGCCGGTCCCGTGCGAGGCGTGGCCTCACTCAGCGAGGCGCTCGACGCCGCGCTCGGGTTCCACGACGCGGCACAACAGGGCCGACTCCTTGGCGATTCGGCCACACGGGAGCGAGCCGTAGGCGCCGTGTTCGCCGCTGTGCTCGCGAACGCTCCCCTCGTGCTCGACTGGCGCACCATCGCAGCGGTCGCATTGGGCCACCTCCGACGCACAGACCTCGACGCGGCGACGATCTGGGAGCTCGAGTTCATCTACGATGTCGTGCGCCGCCACGACGGCGCAAGCGCTCCCATGGATTGGCCAGCTCCGCCCGTACTCGACCGCTACGCGGAGGACGAGCGCTTCCAGATTCTCGCTCACGTGGTGCAGTCGGCAGCCGACGGTGACCTTCACGCCGTCCAAGACTACGTCTCGCGGGCGCTCGAAGCCGTGTCGAACACGCGGACGCCCGCCGCGCTGAAGACCCTAGGCGCGTGCGGACGGGCGCTGGCTGCGGTCGGACGCTACGACGAAGCAACGGACCGCCTCGAGGGTACCGTCGATGCCTGGCTGACCGTGGACCCCGCGCAAGGCTCCTACTCGCTCTGCGAGCTCCTTCGGGTGCTTGGAATCGCTGGCGATCGTCCTCGGCTCGACGCACTGGCCGCGGGCGCTGTCCGCTCGGTCCTCGCGGCGTCCCGCCCGGAGGGGGTAGCCTTCGTCACTTTGGCAATTGGACGCGCGCTCGCGCAAGCGAATGCGCCGGCGACGGCCCTCGAGTGGCTCGAGTCGACCGGGGACCCCGGGCCAGCCCCCCCCCATGTCGAGTCGAGCCGTGCTCGCTGGCTGGCGTACGCCGGCCGGGCGCTCGGGGACCGCGTGCGGGTCGCCAAGGCGATGGCGGAACTTCGGACCCTTCGGGGAGGAGAGACCGACCAGCGCTGGCTCGCGGAGCTGGACGAAGCGGTTGCGTCCGCGGCGGACCTCGCCGCGCCGCTCGCGGCGCTGCTGGCGCTCCCGAGCGAAGGCGAGGAGGCTCGGCGAGCCCTGACGCGGCTCGCGCCTGGCATGTCGGCGCGGACCGTCGCGGCGCGGCCTCGCGTCGTGGAGGCGTTGCTGAGAGAGTACCGATACTGACGCCGACCGCGCATCCCCGCGATGGGACGAGTCAGATCCGCGCGAACCTCGCACGGGGGCTGCGCGCCAAGGCCGCTCGGGCTAACATCGGCGGCCATGTCCGACCACATCGAGCACATTCAGGAGAAGTTTCCCCGCCCGATCGCTCTCCTGATCGGGAAGGCGAACAGAGAGAAGGGTAGCGCGGAGCAAGCTAGGAAGCTCGTTTCGGGCGTCATTCACTACGCTGGACTCACGACGCTCGCGCGTCTCCACGCGACCGGAGGTGTACCCGAAGATCTCGCCGCCCGGGCCCGCGAACTTCTCGAGAGACCTTCCCCCGGCGGATGGGTGGACTTCATCGGTCATGCCGACAAGGCGCTCGTCGCGCGAGGGCGAGGCCCATCCCTGGGCGTTCCCCTGGACGTCACTCCCGAGCGACTCGCCTTCGCGGAGAAACTCAGCACGGCACGGGGTCGCAGTCGAAGGGGCGCCCTGACGGTGCGCGAGATCCTGGACCTCCTCGTTCAGTTCCGCAACGACCTGGCGCACGATCGACCTCCGCGCGAACTAGACGCGCACGGGCGCATGGTCGTGGACGCTCTCGCGGAGCTGCTCGCCCAGCTCCCGGCGCTCACGAGGAACGCCCTCGTGGTCGTCGAGAAGACGAGCGGCGAGGCCGATGGCTCCCTCAACGCGACACTCGCTCGCCTCCACAGTGACGGAGCCCCACGCGGCATCCCCGAAGTCAGGACAGTGAGCCATGAAAAGCAACTATTCAAGGATCGCCTTTTTCTCCAAGGGGACTCGGGAGCGCTCATTCCACTCTATCCGTTCATTGTCTACAACGAGCAACATGTCTATTGGTGCAACAATGGAGACTTCTTTTCTCCCGACGGGGACCGCTACGAAACGAGCGTGGCCGGCACCGCAAGGAAAGACCTCGAAGCGCTGCGTGGATCTTGGAAGAGTGATGGCCAGTCAAGCGCAAGAGGCGAGGACGACGTTGCACACGGTCGGTTTTCCGGTGTCGACGTCAGCGGTTACCTCTCCGCCAAGGCCCTCGGAGAGCAGCTCGTCGTTCGGCTGACGCCGGCTGGAGCGAACCTCTTACGGCAGGCCGAACGAAAGAGCACGCTGAATGGAAGCATCAGCGCGCAGATGGTGAACGACCTTCTCACGCGCGCTGGCCTTCTCGAGGCGGGCGAAGGCGACCGGAAGCTCACCCGGCGTGGTGAAGAGTTGGCGATCGAGTCGACCTCGGCGTCCCCTCGCGGGGAGGACGTTCGCGTCATCCGTTGGAAGCCCGAGGTCCTCGACCAGCTGGTCAGCGCGGCGGCGGCCGTCGCTCCTGAGATTCTGAAGATGAACCCTGGATCGGCACCCGATTACGACGATGTCGGACGAATGACTGGCAGACGCGCCCTTGACATGCGCCTCGTGGACTACATCGCGGCAGTCACGGGTCTCGCAAAAGCGACGGTTACCCGCAAGCTCGGCGCGGCCCCTGGCCAGCATGTTCGCAATACCCTGGAGACCTACGATAGTATCGAAGGGCTCAGCCGGCTCACCGTACGGCAGGCGCTGGAGCTAGACCTCACGCGCGTGCTCGCGCGGCTGACCGGACGCTCTGAGCGGGCGGTGACGCAGCTGCTTCGGGCCTCTGACGCGGAAGCAGCGGTGGGCGAGGTCTTCCGCCGGTAGTTTGCGGACGGGGGGCGCGGTGGGCGGCAGCCCTCGAGCGCCGTGTCGTCAGAACGCGCGTCGTTTTGCGTCCAGTGGGCATGCTCACCTACCCCAGCGCCACGCGCCCCTCTCTGCCTGCGTCCCTCTCCCCCACCTCGCGCGCCACGCGTTCGAGCGCGCGCCCCGCGATGGGCATGGCGCCGACCGCCCCCACCTGGCAGCCCCATCTCTCGCTGAAGCTGAGTGACGCGCCCGCTGGGATCACGCCGCGCGAGCACCAGATCGCCGCGTGGGATCGCATGTCGGGCCACTACCTCCACGAGGGAAAGCAGGCCGGCGTGGTCGTGGTGCCCACCGGGGGTGGGAAGACCGTCCTCGCCGCACACTGGCTCCTCGAGCACCACATCCGCCACGGCGGCCGAGTCCTGTGGCTCGCGCACCGGCGAAGCCTGCTTCGCCAAGCGATGAGCACGTTCCACAGCCTTGGGAACGTGGGCTTCCCGAAGCCCGCGCTCCACCTCGCGGCTGTGTCGTCGACCGACGCGCGGTGGTCCACCGTCAGCACCGAGCACGACGCGGTGTTTTCGTCGATGCAGACCGCCGTTCTCGACGCGAACCTTGGCTTCGTGGAGGCGTTCGTCAAGGAGGCCCCGAACGGCACGTTCGTGGTGGTGGATGAGGCGCACCACGCCCCCGCTCCGAGCTACGCGCGCCTGCTTCGTACGCTCAAGGCTTGGGGATGCAGGCTCCTCGGGTTGACGGCGACGCCCGTTCGGACAAATGACGAAGACGCGAAACGACTCGCGGCCCTCTTCGACGTCGACGGGCCCAACAACCAGCCACTCTACCAGGTCACCCGTCGGGCGCTCACAGAGCAGGGCATCCTTGCCCACGCGGCGTTCACGACGGTGAAGACCGATGTGAACGTCGAGAAGGACTTCACCGCAGAGGACTACCGGCACCTCGAGCGCTACGGCGACCTCGGACCGAACGTGCTCCGCCGGCTCGCGAAGAACGCTCACCGGAACAGGCTCATCGTCGACGAGTACACAGCGGGAAGGGCCAAGTACGGACCCACCATCATGTTCGCCGCCGACACGCTCCATGCGCAGACCCTCGCCCACGAGCTTCAGAAGGCGGGCGTCGACGCCGACTACGTCGACTACAGCCGCAAGGACGCACAGGCGATCATGGAGAGCTACCGAACCCGGCACAAGCCCGAGGTGCTCGTGAACGTCGAGATGCTCACCGAGGGCTTCGACGCGCCGCACACGCGCACCGTGTTCATCGCGCGTCCGACGCGGTCGCACGGGCTCGTGTCGCAGATGGTCGGCCGAGCTCTGCGCGGCAGGCGGTCCGGGGGCAACGCCATCGCCCACCTCGTGACGTTCCGCGACACGTGGGAGCAGTTCGGCGCCCTCGACACGGACTACATTTTTCATCAAGCCGAGGACTCGGAGAGGCTCCCAGCGGTGACGGCCCCGGCGCAGCTGGTGGTCATTCCACCCGAGCTCGTGCGAGAGGCCTATCGCATCCTCCAGAGCAGCACGCGCGGACAGCTCGTCGGAGTGTTTCAGTGCCTTCCCCACAGCTGGTACGCCTGGACGGAGGTGCTCGATGACGACCTCCAGGCCCGGAGCGTCATGGTGCTCGACCACCAGGTGGAGGGCTTCGAGGCCCTCCTCGGCGCGTTCCCCACGAGCGAGGGAATCCCCGAGGAGCTCACCGAGGACCTCGCCCGCGCGCTCGTCCAGCGGTTCTTCGCGGACGTCCCCGATCCCCTCCCTCGCTGGGCGGACGTGGTGGCGCTCCTCCACGCGAGGCGGAACAAGTTCGAGTTCAGCCACTACACCTTCGACGAGAAGAACGCCTTCGACCCCTGCCTGCTGGCGCAGCAGATCCTCGCGCGAAGTCTCACGCGGGGCGAGGAGGCGGCGTTCCTTCAGGGCGTCTGGACCGCCCACCCGGCGTGCCGCTGCGTGTATCGCGATGACCTCCGGTCGTTTCTCGAGGACGTGAGCCGCGAGGTCCTCGAGCTCACCACGCCTCCGACGCCGCACCTCGCGCCCGAGGTGGAGTTCCTCGTCCCGCAGTCCGCGCCGCGTGCATGGGGACCAGGAGAGACCGGGTATTCTCTCGTCGGCCTCCGCGACGGCGTGCTCAGCGTGAAGAAGCACTTCCCGGCCGGGCCGCCCTCGGTATCCGAGATGCGATGGTCTGACCGGCCCACCCGGGTCTGGGGCTTCTGCCGCTTCTCCGATCGGAGCATCACGATCAACCGTGTGCTCGACTCGCCCGATATCCCCTACTTCGTGCTCGAGTACCTCATCTTCCACGAGATGCTCCACGCCGACATGCCGAGCGCCGGGCACAACCGCGACTACCGCGAACGCGAGCGCGGCTACACGCCCTCCGCGGAGGCGCTGAGGGACGCAGAGGGGCGGGGAATTCGCCCCGGGGCGAACGCCGGGCCGCTGTTCTGGTACGTGACAGCGGACAGGTTCCTCGGAACGTTCGACCGCTACTACCTGCTCCGGGCTCCGGGGACGCTTGTCCGGGGCGACCGCGCGCTCACCGCCGCGACCCTGGACGAGGTCTTCGCGCCCTGAGCAGCCCACCCTCCGCTTGCCTCCCCCCGCGGAGCGGGTATCGGTCGAGCATGACGACCTCGGACGGAAGGCGCGCGCTCGTCGTGGGGGCCGGGATCTTCGGCGTGACGGCGGCCCTCGAGCTCCGCGCGCGCGGGCTCGACGTGACCCTGCTCGATCCGGGCCCCCTGCCCCACCCGCTCGCCGAGTCGACCGACATCAGCAAGGTCGTGCGCCTCGACTACGGCGCCGACGAGGCCGCCATGGCGCTCATGGAGGCCGCGCTCGAAGGCTGGCGGCGCTGGAACGCGGGCTGGGCCGCGGCGCTCTTCCACGAGCGCGGCGTCGCGTTCCTCACGCGGAGTCCCATGAAGCTCGACGCCACGGCGCCGGCGTCGGCGACCGGGAGCTTCGAGGAGGAGAGCTACCGGGCGCTCCTCCGCCGAGGCCACGCGCCCGAGCGCCTCGACGCGGCCGCCATCCACGCCCGCTTCCCCGCGTGGCGTGAGGGCGCGTTCGTCGACGGGTACTTCAACCCCGAGGGCGGCTGGGCGGAGAGCGGCGCGGTGGTCGCAGCGCTCGCGCGCGAGGCCGAGTCGCGGGGCGTCCGCCTCGCCCGCGGGCTCACGTGCGCGCGGCTCCTCGAGCGCGGCGGCCGCGTCGCCGGGATCGTCACGCGCGACGGCGTCGCCCTCGAGGCGGACCACGTGGTCGTGGCCGCCGGCACGTGGACGCCGCGGCTGCTCCCGCACCTCGCCGGCGCGCTCCGCTCGGTGGGCCAGCCGGTGTTCCACCTCGCGCCGCGCGATCCCTCGCTCTTCGAGGCGGCGCGGTTCCCGGTGTTCGGCGCGGACATCGCGAGGACTGGCTATTATGGATTCCCCGTCCAGCGCGACGGGATCGTGAAGATTGCCAATCACGGCGTGGGGCGGGACGTCGACCCGGGCGACGTCGCCTGCGGGGACGCCTCGCTCGGGGCGCCCGCGCGCGTCGTGTCGGCGGCCGAGGTCGAGGCGCTCCGCGCGTTCCTCCGCGACACCTTCCCGGCGCTCGCCGACGCGCCGATCGTGGGCACTCGCCTGTGCGTCTACGGCGACATGTGGGACGAGCAGTTCCTCATCGCGCGCGATCCCGACCGCGACGGCCTCACCGTCGCGGCGGGCGGCTCGGGCCACGCGTTCAAGTTCGCGCCCGTGCTCGGCGGCCTCATCGCCGACGCGACGCTCGGGGTCGAGTCCCCCGCGCTCGCGCGCTTCGCGTGGCGGCCTTCGCCCGCGCCCTCGCCAGGCGAGGCCGCGCGCCACCACGGGTAGGCCGCCGCGCACGTGAAGGGCGGGAGGCCCGCGAGGGCGGCTGCCCCGCGCGCCGCGCCCCCAACGCGGCTCCTCGAGCCCGCCGCTCCTTCCGGCTCCCCGCCGGACACTGTAGAGGCGCCGATCACGAGCGCTCCTCCGTCGCCTTCACCGTCGCGAACGGCGGCATCACCGCGACCACGCCGACGACGCGCGTTCGGAGAGCGGTCGGTCGATGGGGGTGCCAGGTGCCCGCCAGCGAGGCCGCGGGGCACGCCCGAGGCCTGGCCGGCGACTACAGGCACCGCCCGCCGATTCATGCAATTCTCCAGCTTCACTGTAGCGCCATGGCAACGGGAACTTCCACGTGGCCTGGCTGTCGAGGGCCCACCATGCCAGCCGACGCCGACGCCACCGCCGCGCCGCCCGCGCCCGTCGACCGCGACGGGACGCTCTTCTTCTTCGCCGTCGCGCTCGGCATGACCTGGGGCCTCCAGCTCCCCGCGGTGCTGGCGAAGTGGGGAGTCCTCTCGGGTGGGGTCGAGCGCTTCATGCTCCCCGCGGCGCTCGGCGGGTTCGGCCCGCTCGTGGCGGCGGTCCTCGCGTCGCGCCGATCGGGCGCCGCAGGAGGCGCTGGCACGCGGGAGCTCTTTCGGTCGCTGGGGGCCTGGCGCGTGGGGGCCCACTGGTACGCCATCGCGCTCTTCGGCTTCACGGCCATCTACGTGGCGGGCCAGGCCGCGTACCGCCTCCTCGGGGGCACCGGCGCTGGGCAGTGGCTCTACCCGCCCGAGACCGCGCAGCACGTGGTCGCGCTGTTCTTGATGCCGCTCGTCGAGGAGCCCGGGTGGCGCGGCTTCGCGCTCCCGCGCCTGCGGCGCCGATACGGCGTGCTCCCCGCGAGCCTGCTGCTCGGGGCGCTCTGGGCCCTCTGGCACACGATGATGTTCATCCTGCAGGGCGCGGCGCCCCTCGACTTCGCGGTGGCCATGCTCAACATCTTCGCCGGGAGCGTGGTCTTCAGCTGGCTCTACGAGCGCACGAAGGGCAGCCTGCTGCTCGCTGTGATCGCGCACGCCGGCGTGCACCTGAACAACCCCACCCACGCGCTGCCCGCGCACCTCACGCCGTTCGTCGTCTACACGGCGGCCATCGCCGTGGCGGCGGCCGCGCTGGTCGCCCTCGACCGCGGGGCGTTCGGCCGC
>CAZHGG010000005.1:8447-30234 GCA_964531755.1 uncultured Polyangiaceae bacterium | reverse complement strand
GGCTCGGTCCGATCTTCTTCACGGCGCACCATCGTGGGGAGGCTAGCAACGACTGGCCACCGTGGGGAGACCGCGCTGCGGCCCGGCGAAGGGAGGGCGCTCGCGGAGGACCGCGCCGAAGGGGAATCATCGCGGAGGCCGCGCGCCTCGCCCGGTCGGGCGAGCGCCACGCCGAAGCCCTCCTGTCTCGAGGAGGTGAAGGATCGCGGCGTTCGGCCGCGCTGCGCCCCGGAACGCCAGGATGGTCGCGGTGCGGTAGCGGGCGGCGCCCCCGAGGCGCCACGGCGCGGGCCGGCGGCCCGTCGACCTCGCTACGGGCAGGGGACCTCGGCGATGTTGCTCTGGCAGGTGCCGTACGGCGTGGTCCCGTTGCCGTTCCACCGGTAGCAGAGCGCGCCGATCTTGATCCGCTGGCCGGGGGCGAACTGCTGGCCACCGTAGGCGCAGGGCTCCCTGCAGGTGGCGTTGGTGCAGCTCTCCCCCGACGCGCACTTTTCGCAAGCCCCGCCCTTGCCGCACGCGGCCGTGGTCGTTCCGGGGAAGCACGTCCCACCCTGGGTGCAGCCCGCGCAGGAGCACACACCTGCCCCGCCGCACACCTCGCCGCTCTGGCACGCCTGCGGCACGCCGAGCTTGATGCAGCCGGGCGCCGCCTCGGCGCAGACACGGTAGGTGCCGGAGGACGCGCACACCTTCACCCCGGCCGCCGTGCACTGCGGGTCGGACGTGCACGCCGCCGCGCACGCGCTCCCGAAGCATCCCTGCGCGGCCGGGCACGCCTCCGCGGGGCCCCACTCGAGGCACGCGCCCGTCACCCTGCACACGCGCTGGGCCGCGGCCCCTTGGCACTCGGTCGCGCCCTCCTGCGCGCAGGTGTTCGCGCAGGGCCCCGCGCAGGCCGACGGGCTCGCGGGATCGCAGGTGCCCTTCGCGCAGAAGGTGTTGCGCCACGCCGGGCAGCCGCTCGCGCCGCGGACACACACGTCGACGCCGCCGCCCGTCGCCGCGCACCGCGTGGCTCCGACCGGCTGACCGTCGCAGTCGTTCGGGCACGAGCCGCCGGGGCCGACGGTGGTGGCGGGGCCGGGATCGAGGGACGTGACCTCGTTGCCGAGCACCGCGTTGCAGGCGGCGAGCGCGAGGCACGTCGCGAGCGACACGATCGGAGCTCGCGCAGAAACCATGGCCGCAACATAGCCAACGCGGGCGGAGACGTCACGGCGCGCGGGGCGACGACGCGCTCGCGCTGCGCGCGCGCGTCGCGTACGGTGCGAGAGCGCGAGGCGTCGACGGCGCGCGAGGGATCAACGTGTGCGAGCAGGACACCCCGCCCACGCCTTACACGACCGCCGTCGACCTCACGTGCTGCGCGAGCCCGGGCAGCGCGGCGTGTGTGCGCGCGACCCCGAGCGTCTCGGTGGCCGGCGGGACCAACTACTTGAACGGCGCGCCCTGCCCGTAGCGCGCGCCGCCAGTCCGCCAGCGACCGGCGAAGAGCGCGCTTCGGCCGCGCGCGGGTGGGCACGAGCCTCGCGGCGCACTAAGCTCTGGCGCGCATGCCTCACCGCTCGCAAGCGCCGCGGCTCCTGCTCGTGGACGACGACGAGGAGCTCTGCCAGCTCCTGACGCTCCAGCTCTCGGCGAAGGGCCACCAGGTCGCGATGGCGCACGACGTCAAGAGCGCCGTGGCCCTCCTGGGGCGCTCCACGATCGACGCGGTCCTGCTCGACCTCCGCCTCGGCAAGGAGGACGGCTTCGACGTGCTCCACGAGGCCCGCCAGCGCTGCCCGGAGGTCGCCGTGCTCGTGCTCACCGCGCACGGCTCGGTCGAGACCGCCGTCTCGGCGATGCGCGCGGGCGCCTTCGGGTACCTGCTGAAGCCCCTCGCGGAGCACGAGCTCCTCCAGAACGTGCAGCACGCCGTCGAGGCCACGCGCCTGCGCCGCGAGGTGCGTGGCCTCCGCCGCATCGTCGGCGACGAGGCCAGCCAGAGCACCATCGTGGGCGCGAGCCCGGCGATCCGCGAGCTGCGCGACGTGCTCGCGCGGCTCGCCCCCACCGACGCCACGGTGCTCATCCTCGGGGAGTCGGGCACCGGGAAGGAGCTCGCCGCGCGCACGCTCCACGCGCTCTCCCCGCGGCAAGGCGGCCCCTTCGTCGCGGTCAACTGCGCGGCGCTCGCCCCCACCCTCCTCGAGAGCACCCTCTTCGGGCACCTGAAGGGCGCGTTCACCGGCGCGGGCGAGGCGCGCGAGGGGCTCTTCGCGGCCGCGCGCGGGGGCACGCTCTTCCTCGACGAGGTCGGCGAGGCGAGCCTCGAGGTGCAGGCCAAGCTCCTCCGCGTCCTCGAGACCCGCAAGTTCTGCCGCGTGGGGTCCACGCGCGAGGAAGAGACCGACGCGCGCATCGTCACCGCCACGAACCGCGATCTGCGGCTGGAGGTCTCGGAGAAGCGCTTCCGAGAAGATCTGTTCTATCGGCTCGCGGTCGTTCCGGTGTCGCTCCCTCCCCTGCGGGACCGCGCGGGCGACGTGCCGCTGCTCGCGGAGCTCTTCCTCGAGCGCGCGGCGGCGCGGCACAAGCGCGCCACGCCGGCGCTCGGCCCCGAGGCCCTCGCCGCGCTCTCCGGCCACACCTGGCCTGGGAACGTGCGCGAGCTCGCGAACGCCATGGAGGCCGCGGTGCTCCTCGCCCGGGGCGGCGAGGTGGAGCTCGATCGGCTGCCGGGCATCGGCCTCGCGAGCGCGCCCTCCCAGACCGTGGTCGACCTCGACGCTGCGCTCGCGAGCGCGTTCGAGCGGTTCGAGTCCGACGCGAGCGAGGAGCCCCCGCCGCTGAAGGACGCGCGCGACGCCCTCGAGCGCGCCTACCTCGCCGCGGTGCTGCGCCGCTCGGGGGGCAACGTGAGCGTGGCGGCGCGCCTCGCGGGGCGGAACCGCACCGACTTCTACGACCTGCTGCGGCGGCACGCGCTAAAGCCTGCAGAATACAAGCACTGAGCGCGCTCCGAGGGCGGGCGCCGGCTGCAGCCCAGACAATTCATGAGGTTCGTGCGAGGCTCGGATGGCTCGCGCGGAGGCCCCGTGAATTCTCGGGGCTAGAACACGGCGCGCAGCTGGCTCGACGTGAGGGGCGCGAGCAGGTTGTCCCGGGCGGACACGTCGGCGATGAAGGCGAGGTCGTCGGCGTCGAGCCGAGGCTTCTCGAGCAGGTGCGCCAGGTGGCGGAGCCTGTGGTTGTGGGCCCGGAGGCGCGCCTCGGCGTAGCCGATCGAGGTCGCGGTGCGCAGGATGAAGTTCCAGTCGCTCGACTGGAGGAGCAGCAGCTCGCGGACGATCTGGTCGAGCGCCTGCCCGCGGTGACCGTCGACCTCGCGGTGCCGGACGACGAGCTCCTTCACCCAGCGGGTCGCGTGGTGCACGTGCCGCCAGGTCCACGCGGCCTCGGGCCCCACCCACACCTCGCCGTACCCGCCCGCGCCCCACGACGACGCGCATGGCGTGGCCTCGGCGCACGTGGGCTCGCGCGCCAGGTAGTGGCCCAGGGTCGTGGCCTCGAGGACACCCTCGGAGGCGCGCTCCTCCTCGGCCAGCCGGCGGAACACGGCCTCGAGGAACCACGGCCCCTCGAACCACCAGTGCCCGAACAGCTCCGCGTCGTACGGCGCCACGACCACGGGCGTGCCGGCCGTCGCGCCCGCGGCGCACAGCCGCTCCACCTGCGCACGGCGCCCGCGCACGAAATCGCCGGCGTGCTCCCACGCGCGCGCGCGCGCCTCGCCGGGCATGTACGGCTCCTTGTGATCGGTGGCGCCGGTGATGCGGTAGTACTTGAGGCCGGTCATCACGCGGGCGCCGAAGGGCCCCACCTCGCCCGAGAGCTCGGACTCATCCAGGTCGAACCCGATGTCGCGATAGAAATCGCGGTAGTACACGTCGCCGGGGTAGCCCTCGCTGCGGGACCACACGACCCGGCTCGACTCGGGATCGCGCCCGAAGAACGCGGTGCCGCCGGGCGACAAGATGGGCGCATGCACGCCGAACGGCGGCCGGGGGCTCGCGTTCTCGACGCCGTGGCTGTCGAGGAGCGTGTACTTTACACCTGCCCGCGCCAGCTCGGCGTCGAGGTCGGGGTGGTAGGCGCACTCGGCGAGCCAGGCGCCGGCCGGGCGACGGCCGGTGAGGGCCTCGAAGCCGCGCATGCCGAGCTCGAGCTGCGGGCGAATACCCTCGGGCGCCGCCAGCATACCCGGGAGGTACGCGTGGGTGGCCGAGCACGCGAGCAGCTCGAGCCCGCCCGAGTCCCAGTGGCTCACGAGCGCGTCGATGACGCGCCCGCCGTGCCGCTCCCACACGACCCGGGCCGACGCGAGCTGCGACCGGTAGAACGCCACGATCGGCGCGAAGCGGGGGTCGTCGCCCACGCGCGCGGCCTCCTGCTCGGCGAGCGCCTCGAGCCGCTGCAGGTGCGCGTCGAAGCGCCCCCGCAGGAGCGCGTCGTCGAGCATGGCGGCGAGCGGCGGCGTGAGGCTCATGGTGAGCGCGTACGGCACGCCCTCGTCGCGCAGGCGATCGAGCGCCTCCACGATGGGGAGGTAGCACTCGAGCAGGGCCTCGTAGAGCCACCGCTCCTCGAGGTGACGCTCGTGCTCCGGGTGGCGGACGAACGGCAGGTGCGCGTGGAGGACGAGCGCGAGGTAGCCCTTCGCCATGAGGGGGAGTATGGACGAAAAGACGCGCCGGGTGGTGGCCCGCGTTCGCCGCGCGCCGAGGCGTCGCCGCGAGGCGCTACTTGCCCTTGAACACGTCGCCCTGGGTGCCGCCATGGCACGCGGGCTGGTTGCACGCGCCGCTGCCGAGCGGCCCGAGCATGTCGGAGAAGTTCGTCTGCGAGTCGCGCACGGACGCCTTCGCGCCCGAGATGGAGTCGCCGCTCTCGATGTAGAAGTAGCCCTCCTGGGTCGCGCGGGTGGTGACCACCTTGCCCCCGCCGGCGGTGAGCTTCACCCCCACCTCGGCGTTCGGCTTGGTGACGCCCGCGATGAGGAAGATGGCCCCCGACGCCGTGCCGCCCATGCGGTGGCAGCTCATGCAGTCGGTGGTCTTGGCCATCGCGATGCTGGTCGGGCCGTTCGTGCCGTTCGGGTGCTTCGACGCGATGGTGCTCGTGTCCGGGGCGCCCGGCGCGGCGTAGGGCTTGTCGAAGACGGCGCTCGTGGCCCCGCCGCCGCCATCGCCTCCGTCGACCGGAGGCCCGCCGCCGTCGCCCGGCGGGGGCGTGGTGGCGGTGCCGGTGGGCAGCACGACGGGGCCCGAGGTCCGGCGGGGGACGATCTCGAAGGCCCCGGGGTCTTGGCTGCTGCACGCCGCGATCGCGCCGGCGGCCAGCGCGAGCAGGAGGAGGGCGGCGGACACGCGCGAGGCGGGCAGGTGAGGCATGGAGGGTGGGCGGCTCTCGGGAGAGGCAGAACAGACGAGGCGAGGCGAGCGGCGGCCCCCCCGAGCACCCAGTATGACAAACTCCGGGGGGGTTTTCACCCCGCGCCGGCCTGGCGCTCCCGGTCCCGGACCCTCCCTTTGCGCTTTACAAGGGGCGCTCCGTACGTATACTCCCGCGTCCCGCATCCAGAAGTCGCTTCTCGATACGGAAAACCCCGCCGCCGCGGTCGGAGAACCCCTCCGCATCGGTCGGCCCAAGAAGAGGGACACTCCATGTACGCGGTTATCAGAACGGGCGGAAAGCAATATCGGGTCTCGCAGGGCGACACGCTCCGCGTCGAGAAGCTCGCGGGCAGCGTGGGCGACGTGGTCACCCTGAGCGAGGTCCTGCTCGTCGGCGGCGAGTCCATGAAGATCGGCCAGCCCATGGTGGCGGGCGCCTCGGTCGAGGCGAAGATCACCGGGCAGGGCCGCGGCGAGAAGATCGTCGTCTTCAAGTTCCGCCGCCGGAAGAACTACCGCCGCAAGGCCGGCCACCGCCAGCCCATCACCACCCTCCAAATCACCAGCATCAAGGGCTGAGAGGAGAACGCCATGGCTCACAAAAAAGGCGCGGGCAGCACCAGGAATGGCCGCGATTCAAACTCCCAGCGCCGCGGCGTGAAGGTGTACGGCGGCGAGAAGGTCACCGCCGGCAGCATCCTCGTCCGCCAGGTCGGCTCCACGTTCGCCGCGGGCAAGAACGTCGGCCTCGGGAAGGACTTCACCATCTTCTCGCTCATCGACGGCGTCGTGAAATACGAGTGGCGCACGAAGACCCAGAAGAAGGTCTCCGTCTACCCCGCGGCGACCTGAACGGCGACGGGCCTGGGGGGATGGCACGGGGGATGGCGGGGGGAATGGCAAGGGCGGGGGACAGATGGCGACGCGCGACGGCCAAGGGCTACAAGCTCTTGGCCGTCGATCTTGACGGCACGCTGCTGAACCACAACGGCGAGCCGCACGAGCGCGACGTTCGCGCCATGCAGGCGCTCATGCGCAGCGGCGTGGCGGTGAGCATCATCACCGGTCGGCTGTACTCTGGCACCCGCACGAGCGCCGAGATCGTGGGCATCAAGGGCCCCGTCGCCTGCGCGGACGGGAGCCACGTGGTGCGCGTGTCGAACGACGAGACCCTCGTCCACCACGGCATCCGCGGCGCGAGCGCCAAGAAGCTCCGCGAGGCCGTCGTCCGCAACAACTTGGCCACCTTTCTGTTCTCGGGCGACGCCATCGTCTACGACCGCGACGGCGAGAGCTACCTGCCCTACCTCCGGACCTGGTCGGCCGACATGCAGCGCGCGACGCTCGTGTCCGAGCATGGCCTGTGGAAGGCGCAGGCCGGTCTCACCGCGGTGGTCGGCCTTGGGCCCGAGGCCGCGATCACCGCGGCGGTCGACGACATCCAGCGCGGCTGCAAGCGGCGCGCGCAGGTGGCGGCCTTCCCGGTCAAGCGCGTGCCCGGCAACTGGGGCCTCATCGCGCGGGCCTCGGGCGGCACGAAGGGCACCGCCCTCGAGTGGCTCGCCGAGCACCACGGCTGCACCCTCGCCGAGACCGTCTGCGTGGGCGACTGGCTGAACGACGTGCCCATGTTCAGCGTGAGCGGCCGCGCGTTCGCCATGGGCCAGGCGCCCGACGCGGTGAAGCAGGTGGCCACCGACGTGTGCGTCGAGACCAGCGAAGAGGGCGGCGGCATCGCCCGCGCCGTGCGCGAGTGCTTCGGCGTGCGCATCCACTGACGCCGGCCCACGCGAAGCCGCGCCCCCTGCGCGCGCCGCCTCGATTCGCGCGGGCTCGCGCGGGCGGCGTTTCGTATTAAGAGTGACCGCGTGCCTCCCTCGCCCTCGCCGCCCCCGTCGCCGGCCCGGTCCGCCCCGCCGCGCACGCTCGACTCGCTCGCGAACGGCGCCTCCGCGCGCGTCGTCGAGGTGCGCCTCGACCCGGCCGACGCGGCGTGGCTCTCGGCCGTGGGCATCGGCGTGGGCGACACCCTCACCGTCCTGCGGCGCGCGCTGCTCGGCGGGCCGCTGCATATCGCCACGCAGAGCGGCGGCGAGTTCGCCCTCGGCGCGCCGCTCGCCCAAGGCATCGTGGTCGCCGACGCGCCATGACGACCGACTGCCACACCGACCCGGGCGCGGGCCCGGCCACGCGCGACCCCGCCCGCGCGCCGGTGCGCCGCGTGGCCCTGGTCGGGAGGCCGAACTCGGGCAAGAGCTCGCTCTACAACGTGCTCACCGGCGGGCACGCGCACGTGGGCAATTTCCCGGGGATCACCGTCGACGTGCTCGAGGCGAGCGTCGCGCTCGCGGGCGGCGACGAGGCGACGCTCTACGACCTGCCGGGGCTCTACTCCCTCGAGGCCGCGCGCGACCCCGAGACCGACGAGGGCGTGGCGCGCGCGTTCATCGAGCGGGAGAGCGCGCGACCCGGCTTCGCGCTCGTCCAGGTGCTCGACGGCACGCAGCTCGCGCTCGGGCTCCGGCTCACCCGCGAGCTCGCCGCGGCGCGGTGGCCGCTCTACCTCGTGGTCACGCAGGTCGACGCGCTCGAGGGCGACGGCCGCCGCCTCGACGCGAAGCGCCTCGAGGACGAGCTCGGCGTGGCCGTGCTCGGGGTCAGCGCGCGACGCCCCGACTGCCGCGAGCGCGTCCTCGCGATGCTCGCGACCCGCGAGCCCGGCGCGCCGCGGGCCGACTTCGATCCCGCGGCCCTCGCGCTCGAGGTCTGCCCGGCGCGGGGCGAGCCGGGCGGCGGGCTCACGCAGCGCGCCGACCGCGCCCTCATGCACCCGGTGCTCGGGCCGCTCGTGTTCCTCGCGATCATGAGCGCGCTGTTCTCCGTCGTGTTCCTCGTGGCCGACCCCGCGAGCGCCGCGATGGACGCCGCGCTCGGCTTCGTGCGCACCCGGGTGGCCGCGCGCCTCGGGCAGGGCCTCGTCTCTTCCTTCCTCGTCGACGGCGTGCTCAGCGGCGCGGGCACGGTGCTCGCGTTCATGCCGCAGATCGTGCTCCTGAGCATCGGTCTCGATCTGCTCGAGGCGAGCGGGTACCTGTCGCGGGGCGCGTTCCTGGTCGACCGCCTGCTGCGCGTCCTCGGCCTCAGCGGCCGCTCGTTCCTCCCGCTGCTCATGGGGCACGCGTGCGCGGTGCCGGCGATCGCCTCCACGCGCATCGTGCGCGATCCGCGCGAGCGCCTGACCACCATCCTGGTGCTCCCGCTCATGACCTGCTCGGCGCGCATCCCCACGTACGCGCTGCTGATTTCAACGTTCTTCGCCGCGCGTGGGCCGGTGTTCCGCGCCGGCGTGTTCCTCGCGCTGTACGCGGCGGGCGTGCTCGCCGGGCTCCTGGCGTCGCAGGCGCTGCGCCGCACGGCCACGAAGGGGCGGTCGCTGCCGCTGGTGCTCGAGCTGCCGCGCTACCGCCTGCCCGAGTGGCGCGTGGTGCTGGGCAAGGCGTCCCGCGCGTCGCGCCGGTTCCTGCGCGACGTGGGCACGACGATCGTGATCGCGTCGACGGTGCTGTGGGTGCTCCTCAAGGTGCCGGCGCCCGTGGTGCTCCAGCGCCCCGACGCGACGACCGCGATCGAGCGCTCCGTGGCGGCCACCGTGGGGCACACGCTCGAGCCGGTCACGCGACCGGCGGGCTTCGACTGGCGCATCAACGTCGGCCTCATCGGCTCGTTCGGCGCGCGCGAGCTCATGGTGGGCACGCTCGGCGTCATCTTCGGGCTCGAGGACCTCGACGAGGACGACCCGTCGCCGCTCTCCGCCAAGCTCCGCGACGCAAAAAAGACTGACGGGACGCCACGTTACGGCACACCGAACGCCCTCGCCCTGCTCGCCTTCTTCGTGGTCGCCTGCCAGTGCGTGAGCACGGTCGCCGCCATCCGGCGCGAGACCAAGAGCCTGCGCTGGCCCGCGTTCGTGCTCCTCTACACGTACGCGGTCGCCTACGTGCTCGCCGTGGTCGTGTTCCAGGTGGCGCGCGCGCTGGCGTAGCGCGCCGTGGACCGCGGGCTCCCTCGCTCGCGGGAAACCCTGTAGCGTCTCTGGAGAGTGACACCCGCCAAGGGCCCCGGCCTCCGCCTCCAAATCGTCCTGTCGCTGGCGGGGGTGCTGCTCCTGTCCTACGTGCCGCTCTTCTTCGCGATCGCGGGCGTCACGAGCGCGACGCTGCTCGCCTCGCGCGAGCGCGCCGCGCACTCGATCGGCCGCGCCGTCGCCGCCCACGTGGCCCACGCGACCGAGGCCGGCCAGCTCGCCGACCTCGACGCCGTGCTCACCGCCGACGTGGGCAGCGGCGGGGCCCGCGCCATCGCCGTGTTCGACCTCGACGGGCACCGCATCGTGGAGGCGGGAGAGCTCGCGGAGCTCGCGCGGCTCGAGGCGCCGCCGCGCCCCTACCGCGAGTCCGCGCGACCGGCGCACGGCGCGCGCGGCCGGGCCCTCGACGTCGTCCTGCCGGCCAAGGCCGCCGCGGTCGTCGTGCGGGTCGCCACCGACGAGGAGTCCGTGAACGCCGCGCCCCTCGTGAAGGTGGTCGCGCTCTACATGCTCGTGTTCGCGATCGCGCTCCTCGCGTTCGCGTACTTCGTGCTCACGCGCGTGCTCGTGCGCCCGATCGAGGAGCTCTCGGCCGCGGCCGAGCGCGTGGCCCGCGGCGCCCGCGTGCTCGACGTCCCGCGGCGAGGCGCGCGCGAGGTGATCGAGCTCGGCCGCGCGGTGGACGCGATGGCCTCGAAGCTGCTCGACGACGAGCAGGCGCTGCGCGCCAAGGTCGAGGAGCTCACGCGCATGACCACCACGCTGACCGAGGCGCGCGCGCAGCTCGCGCGGAGCGAGCAGCTCGCCAGCGTCGGGCGGCTCTCCGCGGGGCTCGCGCACGAGATCGGCAACCCGCTCACGGCCGTGCTCGCGATGCTCGACCTCGTGGCCGACCCCGAGCTGCCCATCGAGGAGCGCCAAGACTTCATCGCGCGCATGAAGCGCGAGACCGAGCGTATCCACGGTATCTTACGAGATTTGCTCGATTTTGCGAGGCCAGAGGCGAACGCCGCGACGAGCGAGCGGGGCGCGAGCGCGCGCCTCGAGGAGGTGCTCTCGGACCTCGAGGCCCTCGCGCTGCCGCAGCGCCCGTTCCGCGAGGTGGCGCTCGTCATGCGGGTGGAGGAGGGCACCCCGCGCGTGGGCATGTCCCCGTCGCGTCTCCTGCAGGTGCTGCTGAACCTCGTGCTGAACGCCGCCGACGCGGTCGCCGCGGCCGAGGCCCCGCGGGAGATCCGCGTGCTCGGCAGGCTCGCCGGCGCGGGCGTCGAGGTGCGGGTGGAGGACACGGGCCCCGGTGTGCCGGCGTCGCTCGCGTCGCGCGTGTTCGAGCCCTTCGTCACCACGAAGGACGTGGGCCAGGGCACGGGCCTCGGGCTCGCCGTGTGCCGCGGCCTCGTCGAGTCCGCGGGTGGCACCATCACGCTCGACCCCACCTACGAGGGCGGCGCGCGCTTCGTCGTCACCCTGCCGGCCGCGAGCGAGTAGGCGGCGCGCTCAGGCTTCGGGGAGGAAGGCCTCGAGCGGCACGACCGGCACGCGCTCGGCGTCGAGGCGCTCGAGCAGCGCCGGCAGCGCGCTCACCCCCGCGGGCGCGCGATCGCCGCGCTCCGCCGCGTCGTGGAGGAGCACGATCGCGCCGTCCCGGGCGCCAGGCAGCACCCGCCGCAGCACGTCGGCGGCCGTGGTGCCCGCGAGCCCGTCACGCGCGCGCACGCTCCACCCCACGACGGTGAGCTCGAGCTCGTCGACCACCCGCGCGATGAGCGGGCTCGTGTGCCCGATCGGCGGACGAAAGAGGCGCGGCCGGGCCCCGGTGATGGCCTCGAGCACGTCGAGGCCGCGCGTGAGATCGCGCCGCACCGCGGCGGCCGACCGCAGCGAGAACAGCCGATCGTGCGCGTACGAGTGGAGCCCCACCGCGTGCCCACGCGCCACGATCTCGCGCACGAGCTCCGGGTGCCGCTCGGCCTTCTGGCCGATGACGAAGAATGTACCCTGCACAGATCTGGCGTCGAGGGCGTCGAGCACGGCGCGCGTGTGCACCGGGTGCGGGCCGTCGTCGAAGGTGAGGGCCACGCCGCGGGCGCCGCGCGGGCCACGCACGACGGCGTCGACGTACATGCGGAGCCCGAGGAACAGCACCCCGACGGTGGTGAGCGCGCCGTAGGCGAGCAAGAGCCCGAGCAGCAGGCCGAGCGGGAGCGGCGCGCGCGCGAGGCTCCAGACGGGCACGGCGAAGAGGCCCACCGTCGCGGCGAAGTAGGCGACCCGCGCCGGCGCCACGCGCTAGCGCCGCTTCTTCGCCTGAGAGGGCTCGTCCTCGAGCTCCTCCTCCGCCTCGGCGTCCTCCGACGACGCCGCCACGCGCACCTTGGCGCCGTCCTTCGCCTCGCCCTCCTTCGCGTCGTCGCCCGAGTTGTCGAGCTCGAAGAACCCGCCGAGCAGGCCGGCGATGAGCGGCAGGTACGCCGCGGGGAGATCACCCAGGTTGCCCGAGCCCGCGCGCAGCCCGGTGAGGTCGAGCCCGAAGTGCACCCACGTGCGGAGGACGAACATCATGCCGAGCGCGAGCAGCATCCCGAAGAAGGCCTTGAGCCCCGCCTCGATGCGGCCCTCGGCCGCCCAGATGGGCTTGCCGGCCACGAGGCCCGTGAGCACGCCGGTGCTCGCCGCGGCGAGGTAGGCCACGAAGGCGCCCGCGCCGGTGGTGACCGCCATGCCGAGCCCCTGCACGAGGATGGCGGCCACGATCGCGCCGACGATGCCACCGATCACGAGTCCGACGATGAGGCGCTTCAGGAACATGGTTTTCTTGGCGCGCCAACGCGGAGGAGGCTCTCGAGGTGGGCAGCCCATCCAGTGTACCGAATCCCCGGAAAAGGTCTCGCTCTACCGGCGGGCCTCCTCCGCGAGGCGCCGCCGGAGGCCCGCGCGGCGCTCCTCCCTCCAGCGCTCCGGCGCAAGCGCGAGCCCCAGGGCGCGCGGCTCGACCACGAGCACCACGAGGCGCCGCCCCCGCGTGACCGCCGTGTAGACGAGGTTCTTGGCGAGCATCACGAAGTGCGACGACGAGAGGGGCACCACCACGGCGGGGTACTCGCTCCCTTGAGATTTATGTATTGTGCATGCATACGCGAGCGTCAGGTCGTCGATGGTGGAGAGCTCGTACTCGACCTCGCGATCGGGGTAGGTCACGACGAGCCCCGCGCCCTCGGGGAGCAGGCGATCGACGACGCCCATGTCGCCGTTGAACACGGCCTTGTCGTAGTCGTTGCGGAGCTGCATCACCTTGTCGCCGGGGCGGAAGGTGCGCCCGCGGCGCTCGAGCCCGGCCGCGCCGGACGCGCCCGCCGCGGGGGGCGGGTTCAGCGCCGCCTGGAGCATCTGGTTCAACGCCAGCGCCCCGAGCGGCCCGCGGTTCATGGGCGTGAGCACCTGCACGTCGCGCGTGGGATCGAGGCCGAATTTCCCGGGGATGCGGCGCAGCACGAGCTCGCGCACGAGCTCGAGCGTGGTCTTCGCGTCGCGCGAGGCGATGACGAAGAAGTCGGAGTCCTCCCCTCGCTTCGCCGACTCGGGCAGCTCCCCGTGGTTGATGGCGTGCGCCGCCAGCACGATCTTGCTCGCCGCGCTCTGGCGGAAGATCTGCGTGAGGCGCACCACGGGCACCACCCCCGAGGCGATCACGTCGTAGAGCACCGCGCCGGGCCCCACGCTCGGCAGCTGGTCGACGTCGCCCAGCAGCACGAGCCGCCGCCCGTCGGGCACGGCGCGCAGGAGCGCGTCGCCCAGGCGCACGTCGACCATGCTGGTCTCGTCGACGACGAAGGCGTCGCCCTCGAGCGGCGCGCGCTCGTCGCGCTTGAACGCGCCCGTCTTTGGATCGACCTCGAGCAGCCGGTGGAGCGTGGTCGCCTCGCCCCCCGACGACTCGGCCATGCGCTTCGCGGCGCGCCCGGTGGGCGCCGCGAGCCGCACGGTGAGCCGCGCCTCGCGGTACAAGGCGAGGATGGCGCGAAGGATCGTGGTCTGGCCCACGCCGGGTCCCCCCGTCACGACGAGCACCGGCGAGCGCGCCGCCGCCGCGAGCGCCTCCCGCTGCTCCTCCGACAGCGGCACGCCCGCGCTCCGCTCGACCCGCGCGAGCGCCTCGTCGGTGAGCACGAGCGGCCGCGCTGGCGCGCTCCGGGCGAGCGTCACGAGCCGGCGCGCGAGGCGCGCCTCCGCCTCGAACAGCTCTGTCAAATATATGTTTTTGCTGTCGTTTTCTCCGCGATCGGCGACCACGTAGCCGGCCACCACCAGGGCGTGGAGCGCGCGCTCGAGCGCCTCGTCGGTCGTGCCGTCCAAGGGGCGACGGCCGAGGTGCTCGCGCGCCGCCTCGAAGAGCGCGCCGCTCACCGTGAACGTGTGACCGCGGTCGGTCTCCTGCCGGAGCGCGTGCACGAGCCCCGCCTGGTGGCGGAGCGGCGCGTCGCGCGCGACCCCCACGGACGCGGCGATGCGGTCGGCGGTGAGGAAGCCGATCCCCGCGACCTCGAGGGCGAGGCGGTACGGCTCGTCGGCCACGATCTGCGCCGCGCGCGGGCCGTACCTCCGCACGATGCGCGCCGCGAGCGCGGGCGACGCGCCGTGCGCCTGGAGGAAGACCATCACGTCGTGCAGCGCGCGGTTGTCCCGCCACGCGTGGGCGATCGCCTCGACGCGCCGCTTGCCCAGGCCCGAGACCTCGTGGAGCCGCTCGGGGCTCTCGTCGAGCACGCGGAGCGTGGAGGTGCCGAACGCCTCGACGATGCGCTTCGCGTACGAGGGGCCGATGCCCTGCACGACGCCCGAGCCGAGGTACCGCTCGAGCCCGTCGAGCGTCTTCGGCTCGAGCACCGTGAGGCCCTCCGCGCGGAGCTGCTCGCCGTGCGTGGGATCGCGCTCGAACGAGCCTGTGACCCGCACCTCCGCGCCCGAGTAGACGCGCGGGAACACGCCCACCACCGTGACCGGGTCGGGCCGCCCCGCGACCGCCAGGCGCACCACGCGAAAGCCGGTCGTCTCGCTTTCGAAGGTGACGCGAAGGACCTGGCCCTCGAGCGTGGCGGACATGCCGGCACTGTGCACGACCCGCGGCGCCCAGGCGCGGAAAACGCCGGCGCCGTGCCTCGGGGAGCGCAGCCCAACCGCGGCGCGACGCGCGGATATCGCTCGGCGGCCGCGCGTGGCTGGGGCAGACTTGGCCGATGACCGACGAACCCCTCGGCGCGCTCCACGGGCGCATCGCGGCGCTGGAGGCCGAGCTCGCGGAGGCGCGACGCAGGCGCCACGACGCGCCGCGCGCGCTGGCCGCGGCGCGCGCCAGGGTGCAGAAGCTGAAGAAGGAGGCGGGAGAGCTCGAACGCGGCGTGACACGGCGGCGGCGCTCGGCCCACGCGCCGGTGCGCATCCGGAACAGCGCGGCGCTCCTCTTTTCGCTCGTCGGGCTCGCGGCGTTCGCGGCGGGGCTCGCGCTGCAGGTGCGCGTCGCGAGCGCGCCGCTCGTGTGGCTCGAGACCACCTGCCGCGTGAGCGTGGAGGACGAGAACACCTTCGCCTACCCGGCCGCGCGCGCGAGCGGCTCGTTCCGCACCTCGGGCCCCGCCGCGGACCGCGCACCGTGCTGGATCCCCGACGACCCCGTGGGCGACGGCCTCGGCGCGCGCACCCGCCCGCCCTCGACCCGGATGTCGCTGGCGGAGAAGCTCCGCGCGCTGTACTCGGCGATGATGCTCGTCGGCCTCGGCGGCGCAGGGAGCATGGGGTGGCTCGCGATCCTCACGCCCGCGGAGAGCTCGGATTGACCTACCGAGACGCAGAGCGCGCCGCGACCGCGCGCATCGAGCGGCTCTCCGCCGAGCTCGCGGAGGCGCGCGACGCCGTGGAGGGCCAGGAGGAGGCCGCGGGCCTCGCGGAGGAGACGCGCGCGCTCGAGGAGAAGGTGCGCGAGCTCCGCGCCGAGCTCGCCGAGCTCGCCGCCGCGCGCGGCAAGGGGGAGCACCCGATGCCTACGCAGGCCATCGTGGGCGCCGCGCTCTCGGCGCTCTCGGCGTTCCTCGCGGTCTTCCTCCTCGGCGACGCGCGGGCGGTGTTCGTGGGGGTCCCGCTTGGCGTGGTCGGCGCGCTGCTCGTGGCGCACGGGCTCTTCCAGACCTGGCGCGCCGGGAAGCGGGCGAGCGCGGGCGCGGCGCGGCGGGGGGAGCGGGGCACAGGCGCGGGCGCGGAAGGGATGCGATAGTGACGCGATGCGGATCGTCCTGCTCTACCCGCCCCCGTGGAAGCACCCCGCCGAGGGAGAGGCCCCCGTCGCCCCCGAAGAGGGCGGGCCGCCGGCCGAGTACCGCCAGGGCGATCTCGACGCCGACTTCTACCAAATCCCCTACGGGCTGCTCGCCCTCGGCGCGGCGGCGATGCGCGCGGGGCATCAGGTAAAAACCCTCAACCTCTCGTCTTTTTCGTGGAGCAAGGTCGAGGCGCTGGTGGCCGAGCTCGAGGCGGACCTGTGGGGCATGAGCTGCTGGACGGCGAACCGACGCGGCGTGAAGCTCGTGGCCGAGGCCATCAAGCGCGCCCACCCGCGCGCGCACGTGGTCGTCGGCGGGCCGCACGCGACGCCGCTCGGGCCCGAGCTGCTCGCGAGCTTCGGCGCGGTCGACACCGTGTGCGTCGGCGAGGGCGACGTCACGTTCCTCGAGCTCGCGGCGCGCCTCGAGCGCGGCGAGGACCCGCGCGGCCTCACGGGCACGGTGTACCGCGACCTGGCCGGCGTGGTGCACACGGCGCCCGAGCGACGCAACGTGCAGCACCTCGACGAGCTCGCGTGCCCGCAGCGCGCGTACGCCACGCACATCTTGATGACCTCGCGCGGCTGCCCGTGGAGCTGCACGTTCTGCGGCGCCGAGTCGTCGTGGGGCCGCGGCTTCCGCGCCAACTCGCTCGACTACGTGGTCTCGGCCATGCAGGCGGCCGCCGAGAAGCTGCCTGTGAAGATGCTCCAGATCAAAGACGACACCTTCACCACGAACGAGAAGCGCGTGCTCGCCCTGTGCCGCGCGATGCGCGAGCGCGATGTGTCGCTCCTGTGGAGCTGCGACACCCGGGTCGACGTCCTCTCGGACGAGCTGCTCCGCGAGATGCGCCTCGCCGGCTGCGAGCGCATCTCGCTCGGCGTCGAGAGCGGCTCGCAGGCCATCCTCGACGGCATCGACAAGAAGATCACGGTCGACGAGATCCTCGCGTCGACCCGGCTCGCGAAGAGCTACGGCCTCAAGGTGCGGTACTTCATGATGCTCGGCAACCGCGGCGAGACCCGCGCGACCTTCGCCGAGACGCTGCGCTTCCTGAAGCGCGCGGCGCCCCACGAGTACATCTTCGCGTGCCTCTCGATCTACCCCGGCACGCGCGACTTCCACGACGCGGAGCGCGCCGGGTGGCTGGACAGAAACGTGTATTTTACAGACACGTTCCAGGAGTACAAGGCGCCCTTCGACGCCGACGCCGAGACGCTCGAGACCCTGAACGCGTGGTTCGCGGAGCACAGCGGGCTGCAGGTGGGCCACCGGGATGGCGTGGCCGAGTACCAGGCCATCCTCGAGCGCCTCGGCGACCACCACGCCGCCCACATGGACCTCGGCGCGGCCTACTACCACGAGGGCGCGCTCGACCTCGCCGAGCGCCACGTGCGCCGCGCGCTCGAGCTTGGGTACCCCTGCCCTGGCCTCGCCTACAACCACCTCGCGTGCTTCGCGAAGGCGCGCGGCGACCTCGACGCGATGATGGACCTCTTCTCGCGCGCCGCGAAGGAGGACCCGCAGCACTGGGTGCTCATCCAGAACGTGAACGCGGCGCGCGCGTGGTTCAAGGCGCGCGGGCCCGAGCGCGGGCTGCCCCTCACGCTCTCGGTGCGCCACGATTTTCAGCTCCTCGAGCGCACGGTGCAGCCCATGTTGCCCGGTCCGCTGCCCGAGGACGTGACCCGCTGGGACGCGGCGCCCGCCGAGGCGACCGAGGCGGCGCGCTACGTGAAGACCCCCGAGATGGAGGGCAGCCGCAAGCTCCTCGACGGCCGGCGCCTCAAGGTGCTGGACGGCTGAGGGAGCGGGCGCGCGGCGCTCGCGAGGCGCGGCCGCCGGGTTGCCTTTCGGCCGCGGGAAAGCTAGGTTCCGAACGTTCTCCGGCGTCGTCTAATGGCAGGACAGCGGATTTTGATTCCGCTTATCGTGGTTCGAATCCACGCGCTGGAACCGTGGGGAGTTACGAGGGGTTCGCCCCGTTTTCTTCTCGCCGTCTCGGGCGGTCGCTGCCGCGAGAGCTGCCGTGTTCGCGGCAGCAAGCTCCGGGATGGCGAGGTCGAGGGCGACGAGCGGCCCCGCGTTCAGCTCCTCCAGCGTGCGCGCCGCCCGGCGGTACCGATCCAGCATGCTCACGGTTCGGTGCGCGGTCCGATCGCGGATCCACGAGTCGGGCCTGCCGGTGGCCAAGCTCACGGTCACGAAGGTGGCGCGGAGGTCGTGCACGCGGATCGGCAGGCTGTCCCGCGCCCGCGTGAACAGCTCCGGTCGGTCGAGGACGCCCGCCTCGCGAAGGTGCTCCCGGAAGGTCTCGGCGTTCCGCAGGTCCACGGCGAAGACGGGCGCGTCCTTGGACGGGCGCTTGCTCTTCTTCCAGGTCACGAGCGCGCGACAAACCCCAGCGTCGAGCGGCACGGGGCGGGGCTTCTCCGTCTTGCTCCGCGCGACCCGCACGACGCCGCGCTCGAGATCGAAGGCGCGCCACCGGAGCGGCTCCGCGTCGGTTTCCGTGTCGCCGATGACCTCCGACTTGCGGAACCCCATCCGGGCGAGGAAGCCGTACGTCATGCGATACGCGAGCGGGACGGCCACGCACGCCAAGAGCTTCGCTTCCTCGTCCGGGTAGAGCACCTGCAGCTCGAGATCGTTCCGCACCTTCGGGAGGAAGAGCCGAGGGAGCGGGTTCGACGGGATGAGGCGTAGGGGGTAGGCCGAGAGCTCCAAGACGCGCCGGATTAGCTGCGCGTACTGTCTGCGCGTCGCGGGTCGGAGGTCCAGCGGAAGCGAGCGCATCGCTCGCTCCGCGTCGTCCACCGTGAAGCTCGCCACCGGGACGCGACCGACGATCCTTCCGAGAACTTCGAGCCGGCAAACGTCGAGACCAGCCGTGCGTTTCTCGGGCACCTGATCGGGGTAGAGCCTCGTCAGCTCGCCCGAGGTCCACATGCGGGCGACGGCCGCGAACGACTTGGCGTCCACCTTCTCCGCGGGCACGAGCTGCCCGGCGAGGAGCCCGTCGACGGCGCGGCCGATCGCCCCGAGCATCGCGGCGTCGGGGTTCGCAGCGGCTTCCACGACCTTCGGGACGAGTTCCTCGTGCCCAGCGGCGCGGGCGGACCCGCAACCGCCCATGTGAGCAGGCGACCGGCGATCCATCGTCGCGCGCGAGCGCGAGAGGTAGGCCAGCGCGGAGCCTGGCGGCCGCGTCGAGCTCCACCAGCTCGAGCCCGACCTCGCCCACCTGGAACGGCGAGCAGGCGAGAGGTTCGCCAGGGCGAGAGCGCGACGAGCTCCGCGAGCGCCGCTCGAGCACGGACCGCGAGAGGTTCGTCAGCCCGAGAGGGTGGGCCACCGGGGGGGCGAGAGAGGGAGAAGTGGCCAACCCTCCCGAGGTGCCCCCGAGACGCTTGACGCCGCCTGGCCTCCCGCGGTCACGTGAACCCATGAGCCTCCTCACGGACATCGAAAGGGCGGCGACCACGTCCACCGAACCGTTGGCCGACCTGTTGAGGCGATGCAAGGTTCTCGCGGCCCGCTTGAGGCACGCCGAATTCGCCGACTGGGCCTCGCACGAGCTCAACGGCTACGAGAAGAACGCCACCCTCCCGAGCTATCGAGTAGTCGCCACACCGAACTCGATCGGTACGCTCCTCGGGCCAATGGGCTCACAATGGTGAACCAGCCGCTTGCAGTGCGCGGCCTCCCTGAGGAGATTCAAAGCTATCTCCGGACGACGTCATTTCCGCAGCCGATCGGAGTGCTCCAAGAGCTGGCGAAGAACGACGGCGAGGTTGTCCGCCAGTGGGACCAGTCAGTCGTCGTCCTCGCGCGCCACAAGTTCTTTCTGGATTTCACGCTGATGACTGCCCAAGTGCAGGTCCCGCCCGGTACGGTCGTCGGAATTTTGGACACGGTCCGCACCCGGGTCCTCGACTTCGTGCTCGCCATCCAGGCTGCAAATCCCGACGCGGGCGAGGTAGCGCCGAGCGCTCCCCAGCCCATCCCGTCGCAGCAGGTCACCAACATCTTTCACAACACGATCGTCGGTGGTCACGCCAACATTGGCACCACGGGGAGCGCGTCGATCGACAACAACGACGCCACGACAACGCTCAACCTAGACGCGACGAAGCGCGGTGAACTCGAGAGCCTGATCAAAGCGGCGAGAGCCGACGCCGAGAAGCTTCCAAAGGGCCGGAAGGCGAAGGCAACCGCGGCGCTCGACAAGGTCGCCAAGGCGGCCGGAACGAAGCGACTCGATCCAAAGCAGATCAAGAGCTGGACTGCCGCGCTTACGAGCGTCGTGACCGCGGCAACTGTCGCCGCGCCGAACGTAGAGGCGCTCGCGCACTACCTCGGACAGCTTGTCGGACCGTGAGCATTCCTCGGCCGAGTGCGAACTTCCAGGACGACCTCCGCGTTGGCTTGGTCCGGTTGGTGAAGGCCGCTGGCTTCGCCGCCAGCATCGATGAGGACTCTGTCGAAGACGCCTGCTACCGCTACTTCAACCTCCGCCACTGCCGCATCCCTCGCCGGCCGCGGGAGGTCCTTTGGTCACGTGTGTTGCGGGGACGCTCGCTCGCTCCGCCGGCCCTCGCTGCGCTGCAAGCCATCGAGAAGGCGTCGCTCGACGGTGGCGACCTCACCGGCTGGCAAAGCGCGAACGTACGCAAGAAGCCGATGTATGACGACCGGCTCCTCATCGACTGGGGAGTCCACCACTTGCACCTCAGCATCAATCAGTCGGGAACTGCGCGAGACGGTGGCGCGGAGGAACTGGTGTTCGTCTACGTGACCGCGGACCGTCTGCTCTTCATCGACGTGAAGCCCCACCCAGGCGACGTGCCGTACGACAAGCAGACGCTGCACGAGCGCATCGACGAACTCGAGGCCAGTGGCATGACGCGCGAGGCTGCGATGAACAAGATCGCCGTCGAGATCGAGCCCGGATGGAGTGAGCACGAGCTCCTCGAGATCCTTGATGACGACTGGCCGGATGCCATCGCCCACATGCGCCCGCACGGTTTCGGCGATGCGGATAACGTGACTCCGACCGCAGGCTGGCGGCAAGTAATGAGGATTATCGGCCTCAACACGCTCACCGTCTTGTCCAACGGTCACTCCTACATCTCTGCGAGCGGGTTCATGAGCGACGGGAGCAACCAGTCCGTGCGTGTGGCGACGGACTCGCTGCGAAGCGCCGTCCAGGACCTTCAGGTGCGTTGCCAGGACCGGGCGGCGGTGATCGCCGCGGCGATCACGGCAGCGGGGAAGGTGCGCCCGCGAAAGATGAAGCTCGCCATGAACGTACGGCAGGACCCGAGCGGTACTCTTCTGCTGTCCGTGAGCGAGCGGACGACCGGCTTCGCTGTTCCCCGGCGGATGCTCTACGACGAGTAGCGAGCGGCCGACACGCCCGGCGGGTTCTTCGCGCCGTCGCGCGCGGGAACGTGTACGAGCCCGCGGCGTCGCCCGTGGACGAGTCGAGCCGCACGGCCCGTCCCGGTGCTACCCCGTCCCCGCTTCCGTCGGGTCACATCGCAGCAGGGAGGAAGCGGACGTCTTCGCCATCGAGGATCGCAGCATCGACGGGAGGCCCCACACTCGGACCTCCGACGGGAACGGCGGCAAGAATGGTCGCGCGCATGGCCTCCGCGAGCTCGTCCGCGCCGGCGACTGCGTTGAGGCTCACTCGGCGGTTCTCGAAAAACCCGTAGAGTTCCTGACTCGGGCAGAACGCGACGAGTTCTCCGACCCTCCGCTCGGTGAAGGGCATCGGGGAGCCTCCCATCCGGAGCTCACCCATGCGAACTCGTCCGCGCTCGAAGGTTGCGAGCACGAGCGAGAAGTTCTCGTCGCTGCCTGAGTTCGGCTCGCGCTCCTCGGCGCTTCGGGCGAGGTCGGTTGCCCATCCGGCGTAGATGCCTTCAAGGCCCGCCGCG
>CAZHGG010000005.1:0-8347 GCA_964531755.1 uncultured Polyangiaceae bacterium | reverse complement strand
GCTTCGGGCGAGGTCGGTTGCCCATCCGGCGTAGATGCCTTCAAGGCCCGCCGCGACCCGTTCCAGGTCCCGCGGACCCTGGGGGAGGCGCATCAGCGCCATGGGGAGCGGCGGGCTGGCACGGCTCCCAACCCGCGGCGCGAGGCCTGCGTGTGCAACCAGGACGTTCGCGTCGGACGCGATCTTGCGCATCGTGCCCGTCCTTCCGTCGCGGGCGTAGGTGGATACGGCCGAGTCCGCCGCGATCACGGCGAACCCCTCCCGGAGCATCGCTAGCACGATCGTCATGGTCCCGAGGGTACCTCCAACCGCCTGCGGATTTCGCTGGACTTAGCGTATCCTACAACCGCTCACTACCCTACGGCGCATGTCGAACTACGTCGTCATCCGGTCGAGCTTCATCGACACGCGAGCCGAGGCGCTCGACTACTTCGCGGCGCGGATCGTGGGCGAGCGGTTGCTCACCGTGGGCGGCGTCGAGGTACGTATCCGCGTCCCCCACGACGGAATCCACATCTTCACGACCGACCCCGGCGAGCTACCGCTCGAGCCCGGCGAGAGGGTGGAGCGGCGCGTGCAAGGCGGGCGCGTGGACGTTCGGCGCTTCTCCTTGGAGCGAGCCCGGCTCCTTGACGAGGTCTACACGGCGATCGAGCGGTTCACCGTGTCGACGGGCGGCACGGGGCGCCAAGGCGGAGAGAACCGCCTCCTCCACGGGCCCGCGCTCCCCGACGGACAGCACATGCGCGTCGTCCTTCGTCCCGAAGGCGGAACCCGCTTCGCGTGCGTGTCCGCGTACCCGGTCGCGAAGGACGTCTGGCTTGCGGCGCGGCGTGATCGCCGGGCGAAGTTCCCACCCTGAAAAAGGGTTGCCCCCAGGAAGCTTTCGCTCGCTGGGGGCGGCACATCCCGAGTTCGGCCGTATCCTCGGGGTCCTTCGACCCTTTGACAGGTCGACGTGCTTCGGACTGCATGCAAATGTAGTCACCGAGGGTCGCCTTGTCCAGACTTTTTCAGAAAACGGCGAAGCCCAACCACTTGTTTTCGCTCACCTTTTTCGCCATTCAGTCTGCAATTAGTTCAAACTAATCACCACGTTGGGCGCACATTGGGTGGATCACTTCGAGCCGCGCCGCGTCCCGATCGCCACGACGTTCCCAGCGCTCTCGAGTCGCCTCGCTTCGAGCTCCTTCGCGAGCAGGGCGACCACGTCCCACCGTCCGGCCTCGGCGGCTCGAGCGAGGGCCAGGGTGAGCGAGGCGATCACATCCACCGGCTCGACGCGGTCGACGACGGGCGCGTCGTGGCTCGCCGTCCGGTCGTCGAGGTCGTCGAGGTTCCCGGGCTTCGCGTCGCGCTCGCCCGCGGCGCTCCCGTTCGCGGCAGCATCCGCGGCAGCACGACCCCTCGAAGGGTCGCCAGCGTCGCCGAACACCCCCAAAAAAACGCCAGAATCCGCGACCGTCGCCCCTCGCTCTGGCTTTTGATTCCGCTTATCGTGGTTCGAATCCACGCGCTGGAACTGCAACCTGAGAGGGCGAGGGCTGACCGCTCGGCGCCGAGAGGAGGACACGATGGCTCGTCCGCGAGCACCCCGTGACAAAGCCGCGAGCCTCGTCGACCCCCTCGTCGCGAGTCTCCAGAAGCGGGGCAAGGGGGCGCTCTCCGCGGCGAAGCGCCGCGCGCTCGTCCGTGACCACGGCGTGGACGCCGTGCGGGCGCTCTTGGCCGCGGAGCACCCCAAGTGGACGGCCGACGTGGTCGAGCTGGGGGCGGGCGACTCCCCGTGGCCCTACGCGGGCGAGAGCGCCCTGGCGACCGCCCGCCACGCGCTCGGGCCGCTCGCGGACCGCCTGCCTCGCACGCTCGCCAAGCTCGGGACCGCCGAGCTCGTCGTGACCGTCCGTCACACCCCCGACGCGAGCGGCCCCGACCTCGGCGGCTGGTTTCTGCTGTATGCCGTGCCGGCCGACCACGGGCCCGAGCTCTGGATCGGCGGTCCGCCGGCGCCCGACGCCGCCATCACCATCGACGGCTGGTCCCTCCCCGAGCCGCTCCGCGAGCTCTACGCCCAGCACCACGGACTGGGCGTGCTGTGCGACGAGTTCGGCTGGACGGGGGTCGACCCGGGGGCGCAGCCCGCGCCGCACTTGACGATCCCGTCGGTCGCCGAGCTCGGCGATCCGGACGCCCCCGCGCGAACGGACCTCCTGCGCTTCACACGCGGCACGGGCGAAGCCGGCGAGTCCGGCTGGTGCTTCGCCCGCGGGTCGAGCCCTCCCAAGCAGCGCAAGGCCAAGCGGCGGGCGGGCGCCGGAGAGGCGCCCACGCCCAGCCCGCTCGCGATACGCCACCTCGACGATCAGTTTGGGCTCCTCGGGGAGCCGGCGCCGTTCGATTTCTGGGAGTTCTTGGATCGGTACCTCACCGGCGATCCGGACTCCGAGCTGCCGTTCGCCGAGCACTTCTAGGACGCGGCGTGCTGGGCTCTGGAAGGCCCTCGAGAGGTTCGCCAGCGCCAGCCCGAGAGGGTGACGAGCTCCCGCACGTCGGACACGTCCCCTTCCCGCCGAGTGGGTAGGCGCGCGGAGTTGCGCAGTCCGAGAACGGCGCGGAGCGGTAGGTCTGCTCGGTCCACCCGGCATCCGAGGGCGGGAGGGAAGGTCGGCGGCGTCGGTGCGTACGTGGGGGGCGATGAGCACCCACACGCACCCCCACACGCCCCTCGCTGCCCGCCTCGCCGCCCTCGCGCTCGCCGCTGCCTTCGCCAGTGGCTGCGCCGCCGCCGACGTGGACGTGGAGGAGGGCGAGTCCGAGGACGGCTACACCTCGACGACGAGCGCGCCCGGGGCCGAGGCGTACCTGTCCGTCGACGCGCCCGGCGGGACCCTCCCCGACTACGAGCCGTCTGGCGCGCTCCGCTACGGCCCCGCGCCTTCGCCGTACGCGGTCAACCCCGAGCCGCAGATGGTCTACGACAACGGCGCCATCCACCTGTACGGCGCGCCGCGGCGCCTCACGGCGCGGGTGGGCGAGCGGGTCGCCGCGCCGCCGGGCGCGCTCTACACCTCCGTCGCCAACGACACGTGGAAGCGCTACGTGGCCCTGAAGAAGGGGCGCACGACCACGTTCCACCTCGGCCGCGTCGAGGTGGCCACCGTCGATGGCGCCGCGCCATCGCCGCTCGCGACCTGGACGCTGCGCCCCGACAACCGGGCCTTCACGGCGACCCTCACGCCGTACACCCCGGGCCCCAACGCGTGGACCATGGACGGCGCGGCGGTCGAGCGCGAGCGCTACAACCGCGCGAGCCAGGTCTTCGGCGCGCAGGCGTTCCCCATGGGCACGGGGCTCAACGTGTTGCCCGGCAAGTACTACGTGGAGGCCCGCTACCAGTCGAACGTCGAGACCTTCACGATCACCGTGAAGGCCGGTCAGACGAGCACCGTCGCCCCGCGCGATCTCTCGGGGAAGATCCGCGTGCTGCCGCCCCGCCCCACGCTGCCCAACTGGGCGCCGGACGGCGCGCCCCCGTTCGCGACGCAGTCGCTCAGCGACTCGATGGGGAAGTCGAGCGTCCCCCAGTACGACAACGGCACGTTCTACGTGGTCAGCGGTGGCCAGTCCATCCTGCGCACAGGGAAGGTGGGCGAAGAGGTGACCCTGCCGCGCGGCTCCTACCGCCTGGTCCTCAACGACACGAGCATGGGCGTGGCCGTGAGCCCCGGGGCCACGACGACGGTGTACGTCGGCCGAATCGAGGTCACCGCGCAGCCCTACACGTTCAGCGTCGAGCAGTACTCGTTCCCGGAGTTCATGGGCAGCAAGGCCACGAATGGGCGCCTCTTCGGGTTCCGCGGCGCGGCGATCCCCATGGGCGTCGGCCTCGACGTGCTCCCCGGGAAATACAAGCTCGTTTACCACTACCCGGGCGAGGACAAGTCGGCCGACGTGGACCTCCCCAACCTGCCGTGACGCGCGGGCCGACAAGGTCACTCGAGCTCGCCGGGTCTGCGCCTGTCGCCGCGGCGAGCTGCCGCCGCGAGGCGTGAGCGGCAATCACGACGGGCGGAGAACCTTACGTTTCCGTTAGGTTCTGCGGGCTCGCCCGCTGCGCCCCGGCCAGGGGCGATCATGGGACATGGGGCTTTGGAGAGGTGGGGCCGCGGCGGCCGTTGGGGCGGTGATGTGTCTCGGGCTCGCCAGCGCGTGCGCGGGGCACGGCGATCCAAACGTGCCGTTGGCCACCTTCGTGGCCGTCCGACAGCCCACGCCCCTCGTCGACGTCGAGTCGAAGAACCTCTCGCCAAAGGACGAGCTCGACGCGCTGATGCTCGGCCAGCGGGGCCTCGGGCGGGCGACCTCGGCGTACCGCGTCGCGATCCCGCCGTTCCGCGCGAACGACCCCGTCGCGGCGTGGATCGGCGAGGCCGCCGCGGAGATCGTGGCGCTCGGCGCCCTCGAGAACGACGGCGTCTCGGTGATCGAGCGAGGGCAGCTCGATCTGCTCGTCGGGCTCCACAAGACCGCGAAGGAGGACGACAACCAGCCGTGGGCCAAGTCGGGCCGGCTCCTCGGCGCGCAGACGCTCGTCGTCGGGAGCGTCACCAAGGAGGGCGCGGACACGTACCGCGTGGTGGCCCGGGCCGTGCGCGTCCAGGACGGCGTCATCATCGGGAGCGCGAGCGGCGCGGCGGACCCCCGGTCGTTCGACAAGCTGTCGCGGCCGCTCGCCGCCGACCTGCTGCGGGATCTCCGGGTGGACGCGCAGGGCGCGCAGCTACGGCCCCTCTCCGCGGAGGCGCTGGCGCTCGCGTCGAAGGCGCGCGTGCTCATGGCGCAGGGGCAGCTCGAGGAGGCGCAGCCCCTCTTCGCGCAGGCGCTCGCGGCGCCCAGCAGCGCGTGGCCGCTCGAGTCGGACTACGTGCAGCTCATGGAATCGCTCGGCCTCACCGAGCGGGCCGCGGAGCACGCGGAGGCGGTGCTCGCGCGCATGCCTCGCTCGGCGCAGGTCGCGTGCCCGCGCGCGCGCCTCGTGCGGCAGCGAAACGCCACCGACAAGACGGTGAACGGCGCGCGCGACGCGGTGCGGGCCGCGGCGTCTTGCGGTGACAAGAGCATCCTCGCGCAGGCCCTCATCCACTACGCGAGCGTGATGTGGCAGGAGCACTACCCCTCCGCTCGCCTCGCGGTCGACACCGCGGTCCGGCTCGCCAAGGAGAGCCAGAACGCGCAGGTCATCTGCGCCGCCGCGTTCGCCGACACGTGGTACCGGGCGGTCCAGGAGGGCCGGTGGGGCGCCAATCTCCCCCAGCAGTACGAGCGAATCGCGGCCGACTGCCTCGCGGCCGGCGCGACGGCGGAGGGCACGAACTACCTCTTGGCCGCGGGGGGCGCGACGTACCTCCCGACCCAGCGGCTGCCGCTCTACGAGCGCGCGGTGGCCTCGGGGAGGCGCTCCGGAGGCCTCGCCTACGACAACGCCGAGCTCACGCTCGCTGGCCACCTCTCGTCCCTCGGGCGCCTCACCGAGAGCGACGAGCACGTGCTCGGCGTCATGCGCGCGCGGCTCTCGGCCATCGTGCGGATCTTTGGCGCGCTCCCGCCCGAGGAGGCGCGGCTCGACGACGACCTGCTGCGGCGGGCTGGCCTCGCCGCGCGCCCCACGGGGACGCCACGCGCGCTCGACACCGAGCAGAGCCTCGAGGCGCGCGCGCACCGGATCGCGTTCGCGGCGGCGCTCCGGCGCTGGGCGGGGAGCACCCGGCGCGCGTCGGTCAAGCAGGGCGAGTTCTACGACGAGGTGGCCGCGGCCATCGACCCACCGGCGGAGCGACCGCTGACCGGGGAGCTGCTCGCCTCGTTCGAGCTGGCGCAGGGCGCGTGCGCCGAGGGCGAGGCTCACAAGGCGCTCGCCGCGAGCCTCCGCGCCAAGTGCGGCTCGGGGTGCTCCCTGGCGGACGAAGAGAACCACGTGTGCGACTCCGCCCGCTTCCTGCGCTTCCGCGCCGCCAACGAGTGCAAGAAGCCCTTCCCGGGCACCAAGGACATGCTCCGCTGACGGCCGCGCGCGGGCGACCGGTCACTTCTTCTTGTGCCCCTGGATGCCCGCCAGGAGGCCACGCGGAATTGCGCGAGGTGGGCGGGCCAGCGGCGCCGAACACTACGGGCTCGGCACGGCCCCGTCCAAGGGCGCGGCGGCGAACGCCGACCTGACGGTTCGTGCTATCTGCGCGGGATGGCTCGGCTCTCTCCCGCGACTCCCCTCGGCCCCACCCACGTCGACCTCATCGTCCTCGGCGCCGGCCCGGGCGGCGAGGGCGCGGCGATGAAGGCCGCGAAGGCCGGGCTCAGCGTGGCGGTCGTGGAGCGCCACCACGACGTGGGCGGCGGCTGCACCCACTGGGGCACCATCCCATCGAAGGCGCTCCGCCACGCGATCCGCACCGTCGCCGAGTACCGGGCGAACCCGCTGCTCGCCTCTCTCACCGACCACGTGCAGGTCGACCTGCCGGCCATGCTCCGCTCGGCCGACGCCGTCGTGCGCTCGCAGGTCCAGCTCCGCCACGGCTTCTACGAGCGCAACCGCGTCAGCGTCATCCGCGGCACAGCGCGCTTCCTCGACCCGCACACCGTCGAGGTGGAGGCGCCGCACGGCGGCAAGAGCCGGCTCGTCGGGAGGGGCGTCATCCTGGCGCCGGGCGCGCGACCGTACCACCCGCCCGACATCGACTTCTCGCACCCGCGGGTGCGCGACAGCGACACGATCCTGCGGCTCGACTCCAACCCGCAGTCGCTCGTCATCTACGGGGCCGGCGTAGTGGGCTGCGAGTACGCCTCGATGTTCCGCACCCTCGGGATGAAGGTCACGCTCATCAACACGCGCGACAAGCTCCTCTCCTTCCTCGACGACGAGATCGTGGACGCGCTCGCCTATCACCTGCGCGACCAGGGCACGGTCATCCGCCACATGGAGGAGTACGAGAGCGTCGAGGCCCACGACGACTACGTCATCATCCACCTGAAGAGCGGCAAGAGCATCAAGGGCGATGTCCTGCTCTGGGCGAACGGCCGCACCGGGAACACGCAAGACATCGGGCTCGAGGCGCTCGGGCTGACGCCCGACTCACGCGGGCAGCTCGCGGTCGACCGGCAGTTTCGCACCGCGCTGCCCCACGTCTACGCCGTGGGCGACGTGATCGGGCCGCCGGCCCTCGCGAGCGCCGCGTACGACCAGGGGCGCGCCGCCGCGACCCACTTCGCCGACGGCGGGGGTGACAACCTGTTTGCGCGGGAGATCCCGACAGGCATCTACACGACGCCCGAGATAAGCTCGCTCGGGCGCAACGAGCGGGAGCTCACGCTCGACAAGGTGCCGTACGAGGTCGGGCACGCGCTGTTCCGCAGCCTCGCGCGCGCGCAGATCGTGGGTCAGCCGGTGGGAATGCTCAAGATCCTTTTCCACCGAGAGAGCCGGAAGGTGCTCGGCATTCACTGCTTTGGCTACCAGGCAGCCGAGATCGTGCACATCGGGCAGGCGGTCATGTCCCAGCCCGATCCGCACAACACGCTCGACTACTTCATCACCAACACCTTCAATTACCCCACGATGGCGGAGGCCTATCGCGTGGCCGCGCTGAACGGCATCAACCGCTGCTTCTGACAGCGGGGGGCGGCGCGGCGCAGGTCGGCACACCAAGAGCCGCCCCGGGGTGCGGGCGTTGACGACCGCGCGCCGCGCGCGCATCGTCGCGCGTCGGCGGCGCCGAGGGCGCGGCCCCAACCGAGAGGAAGCCCATGAAGAAGTTTCTCGTGCTGTACAAAGCCCCGACCGCCTCGTTCCAGCAGATGATGAGCGCGACGCCCGAGCAGCAGAAGGCGGGGATGGAAGCCTGGATGGCGTGGGGGAAGAAGGCCGCGAGCGCGATCGTCGACATGGGCGCGCCCCTCGGCAAGAGCCTCCGCGTCACGCCCACCGAGTCGAGCCCCTCGACGAACGACCTCGGCGGCTACTCGGTGCTCCAGGCCGAGTCGAAGGAGGAGCTGGCGAAGACCCTCGACGGCCACCCTCACTTCATGATGCCCGGCGGGTTCATCGACGTCGTCGAGATCATGCCCATTCCTGGCATGTGAGCGCCGCGCGCGCCCGCGACGAGATTTTCGGGACGGGCCGCGCTCGGCGAGGGCACAATGCGCGCATGCGCCCCCTCCCCACCCTCCTCGCCGCTCCCCTCTGCCTCCTCGCGCTCGCCGGGTGCGGCAAGAAAGAGAAGGAGAAGGCCCCGGAGCCCGTCGCGACGACGCCCGCCGCGCCGCCGGCCGCGGGCTCGGCGGGGGCGACGCAGGC